>JBGOTC010000026.1:0-17469 GCA_041476305.1 Terriglobia bacterium | reverse complement strand
CGCGCCAGGTGGCGGCGCTCGCCGTGATTTCCTTCACTTTCTGTTGGATTTCCGGCGTCGATTGGATGGAGCCGCCCGAAAGCTGCGAATACCACACGCCGATCTGATTCCAATCCGTGGGCCCGAGCGCCGACCCTTTATCCGAGGGCGGATGGTAGGTGAGCCCCATGCGGGCCACGACCGCGCGCCGCGCGGGCATGGACGCTTCCTTCTTGATGGGGGGGACGTTCTCCACTTCCCAGGAAATCAGCGTGGCGGAGTCCGAAACTGGTTTGTGCTCTGGATAATTGATCCAATGTGTTTTGTACAGCCAGCCGGTCGGAAGTGTGAGAGAAAACCGCGTACGGCGGACAGGGATATCGAATTGCAACCACCATTCGTCCTGCAGTACGAATGGTCGGCTTTTCTGGTGGTATTCGTAACCAATCACATTCCCGGGGGTCGCCGCCGGAATTTCCACCGCCTTCATGCGGGAGTCGGAGTAAAACTCATCCGACGCGCTGAGTTCGATGAAGTCCTTCTCCTTCACCTCATAGTCCTTGCCATCCTTCGGAATGCACCAGGCCTTTACCCAGGTGATTTTGGTCTCATTGTCGAAAGGGACTCTCACGATGCCGTATTTTTTTCCGCCGGGGCGTAGGATCAAGTAAGCGCGGCGATAAGTTGTTTCCACCAATCCATTCGACTGGACAGTGGTCTCCTGCTCATCAAAAAGGACTATAGCCTCGGTCTCCGGCGGCGCGTTGGCGTAGGTTTCGCGCGAAGCGGAACGCAACCAGCCGGGCGTATCCGCAGCGGCGGGGTTTGGCGCGAACAACTCGAAGGCCAGCGCAAAGAAAACGCTAGTTGTTATTGGAAGCAGTTGCCGCTTGCAAAACCAATTGTTGTTCATCGTCCGCCCTTGCTGTCCTGAAAAAGGACCTGATGCTCAGATAATATGTGGAAGGAAACAGGACATCGCCGACCTTCATTTTTCTTTGGACATGGATTGCCTTCCCTACCACTTCAGCAGTGATTTGATAATTCAGGCTTGAACCAGGCGAAATCTTTTGCACTGCGGGAAGCGGGCCCGGAATCCATCCGTCCGGGAGATGGATTGTGAAATCGTCAAGCGTCTCGTACGGGAAGACGAAGTAAATGTCCTGCTGCCGCGTCGTGGGAGCGAAAAGCGATGGGAGGCCAGCGAGGTAGAGACCTTCAGGAATCAGGAGCCGGCGGCCCGCAGTCTGGGTGATGCTCGGCATTCGTACTTTGCCGCGGATTTCGAAGTTGCCTTCAGTTATGTCCCACCCGGTAATACTCTCCAAATCAAATTTCGCGTCCGAAGGCAACAAGTCCTTCATCTCATCTGTGATCAATTTTTTCCGGCCGGCCTCATCTTCGTTTCGCGCGTCCAGCCGGTGGGTGAGGGCTCGCTGGCCAGAATAGCTGACTACCAAAACTCCTGAGAGTGCGCCATCCGCTTCGAGAGTAAGGTCCGCATGGCGCTGGATTTCGGTGTTGCCACTGGTGCTGAGGGTTGTAACAAAATAGACAGGTCCATTCTTGGTGGGCCGCATCCCGGACACACCGGATTCGTGCCACGGAAGCATTCCAAACGGACAGAACATCGTCCCAGGGTCCAGATAGTATTCCTTGTCCCCCACATGGACCCAGACAATTGCCTGGTTCAGTGTCCCCGAGTTAAGCATTTCCGCGTGGAAGATGCCGCGGTTTCGTCCGGTTACCCAGGCCAGCCCAGATTCAAAACCCGCCGCCTGGGCCATGGCGACAAAGAAGCGGTTCACATTCGTTCCCGAGGCAGCTCCGTTCTTCACCACGTCCGCGGCATTGCTGTTGATCTTTATCTTTTCACGTTTGATTTCCTGAACTGTTTTTCCGGGATCAAAGTCAAGATTGTGAACCTGTTGCGCCCGTGCATAGAGCTTCCGTAGTTTTGTTTCCGCAGAATCTGAGGGGCTAATGACTTCAGAAACTGCTTTTTGGATGGGATCCCGAGCCGCAGTAAACTTTTCATCTTCCGCTGCCCAAGTTCTTGCCACGTGGTCCCAGTATTTTTGCGGGTCTGTGGGGTAGGGTTCATCGGAATAATAGAATTCCAGCCAACCGCGGAGTTCCGACAGCGGAAGCATGTAGTCTTCTTCCGGAACGCCGGGAATATCCTTCACATCCATCGCCCATGATCCATCCTTCTGCTTATAGGGGGCAATATTATCCAGCAAATACGCCTTCCACATCAGAGGCACCGTTACCCCTCTTGCAAACGGCACGTAAGCAAAATGTCCATTTCTCGTGAACAACTCACCTTGAACGGCCCAGAATGCTCCATACAGATCGAAATCCTGGCGGTGGATTCTGTATCGATACTCGATGATGCTTCCAGGGATCACATCGGGCAATGAAAATGCTTTCACGTAAACCTTGAATTCACCGGACTTTACAATTAACTTGTCCAACACTTTGCCGTCAAAGTCGATGACCTTTCCATCGGGGTGGACCGTGCGGCCACTGATCTCCAAGACATCCAGGATACCCTTGAAGTTTTCGACTTGGATATCCGCATACTTTTTCCCAGCCTCCGTAAAGATCTTCAGGCGGTAGTAGTGATCTTCGTAGAATTTTCGGACTTCCTTGCTGTTAATAACGGATTCGCGGTAAAGGATCATCGCCGGCGCTCCAGGCTGCGCCGGATTGTCCTTTAGCGCAAGGTCTTCCGGTGGAATCGCCGGCCAATCCACGGCAGCGCGCGACGGAAGCGCAGCGATGGTCAACCAGACCGGGATGCCAAGCAGCAGAAGTGCGATTCTTTTCTTTTTTCGCATGGTCGTCGTCCCATTCACTTGCTCTTTTCAGCTTCCTGATTCGGCTAGTTCCGCCCGGGCGCAGCCGCTTGAATCACCACTTGTTGCTCGTCATCGGCCTTCGCGGTGCTGAAGAAGGCTCGAAGGCCCGAATAGGAGGTCACCGGATAAAGGATCCCACCCACGGCCAGTTTTCGCTGGATGTGGAGCGCAAACCCATCCTGTTTTGCGGTGATTTCGTAGTGCAACATCCCGCCAGGGTCCAGGATCTGAGGCGCGGGGAGAGTCTCTGCTTTCCAGTTGGCAGGCAGGGTAATTGTGATGTCGTCAAATTCCTCGTAAGGGAAATGGAAATAGACGTCCTGTTTCCGCATGGCGTTGTCGAACAGTTGCCGGTGGCCTGCTTCATACAGTCCGACGGGAAGCAGGATACGCCGGCCCACGGATTCGGCCATCCCGGGTAATCGCAGTTTGCCCTGCGCTTCCAGTGGGACATTCGATTTGTCCCAACCGGTAACGACGGTCAGGTCGAATCTTGCGTTGGAAGGCAGCCACTCCTTCACCTCATCGGTAATGATCTTGTTTCGTCCGGTCTCGTCCTGTTCCCTGGCATTTCTTCGCCGCGTGAAGGCGCGCTGACCTGTGTAGCGGATGGTGAACGTGCCCGCGAGTGTGCCGTCCGGATCGAGAGTCAGTTCCACATGGCGCTCGATGGTTGAGCTGGAACTTGGCGCCGCAGGCACCTGAAGAAATACTGCACCCTGCTTGGTGGCGCGCAGGCCGGAGATGTTGGTTTCATACCAGGGTAACGCGCCGAAGGGGCAGACGGAGATCCCCGGGTCAAGAAAATAATCCTTGTCGCCGGCGTGGACCCAGACAAGAAAGTCTGTCAGTTCATGGCGGTCCTGCATTTCGGGATGAAATCGCGATTCGTTCCGCGGTGTTACATGGAGAAGCCCGGCGTCGAATCCCGCCGCCTGCGCCAATGCCACGAAGAAGGCGTCGATTTCTCCGGCGTCCGCGGCGCCATGCTTCAGGACATCTTCGGCATTGTTGTTGTCTTTGACCTTCTGTCGTTTTGCCTCTTGAGCTGTCTTCTCCGGGTCGTCATCGATGTTATGGATTTGCTGCGCGCGGTCGTACAGCTTTCGCAGCTTTGCTTCGGGCGAATCCTCCGGCTTGGTGATTTGAGCCACAAGATCCCTGATGGCAGCGCGCTTTCCAAAGAACTTTTCTTCGGCTTCGGCCATCCCCTTGGCCACCCGGTCCCAATACTCCTTCGGATCCTTGGGATGCTCCTCGTTGCTGTAGACAAATTCGATGTGCCCGCGTAGTTCGTTTTCCGGAAGCATGAACTCTTCATCCGGCAGCCCGGGTACATCATTGATGTCCAAACTCCAGGAACTGTCTTTTTGCCTCTGTGGCGCCACGCTGCCGATGCGATAGCCTCTCCAAAGGATGGGGGGCGCGCCTTCCTCCCGATAGGGTTGGAATACGAAATGCCCCCGCTTCGTGTAAAGCTCGTGCTGGATCCACCAGGTAATGTTGTATAGCGCATTGGGGTCACGTTGAATCTTGTAGCGGTACTCGATGATGCTGCCGGGTGTCACGTCGGGCAGCGTCAATGTCTTTGCCAGCACTCGCACGTCGCCGGCCTTGACGATTACCTTTTCCAACACCTTGGCCTCGGCGTCGATGACGCGGCCGTCGGGATGAATTGTACGTGCGCGGATCTCCTTTACTTCAGAAAGGCCTTTTGTAAATTGCAGTTCCACGTCCGCGTGTTTCTTGCCCGCGTCAGTGAATATTTTTATCCTGAAATAATAGACTTCGGAGGATTCCTTGCTGTTTACGATGGACTCACGATAAAGGATCATTGCCTCCGAGCCAGGCTGAGCAGGGTTGTCCTTCAACGCCAGCTCGTCTGGGTTGATCGGCGGCCAATCGGCGGCCGCCCCCACGGAGCGCGACCGAAGGAACGCCGTACACGCAAATACAAGAACGAGGAGAAGAATCTTGGTCCACCGTTGCATGACGAACCCTCCTTCGAACCGGCGCTTGACGGCGCCGATACCCAGCCGCTCTGCCCAACAAGAATTCGCGTACTGGTAGTCCTGGGGACTGGTATTAACAGTTAATTCAAATTGAGCGCGAAGTTATATCCGGGGAGTAACTGTGTCAAGAGTTGATTTGCACCGATTTGGGGCACACGTGACGCCTATCACCCCGGGGCCGCTGATGTTGTTGCTTGCCCTTCCGCGCATCTGGTGCTAGTTTGCCGCGACGGTCTTCACGGCCACTCGCGGCCCGTTTTTCGCGAGATGGCCCTATTCCCTCAGGAGGTGAGGCGTGGCAAGCAAGCCCTGGAGTTCCACTGCTCCGGCCAAAGAGTTTCGTCCTTACGTGGATGCCGGCACCTCGATGGCTGAATTCAGCATCCGTGGCGTCCTGCTCGGCGCGGCCTTCGGCATCCTCTTCGGCGCGGTCACTGTTTATGTCGGCCTGCGCGCCGGATTGACCGTCTCCGCTTCCATCCCCATCGCCGTCCTGAGTATCAGCATCCTGCGAGCGTTCGGCCGCGCAACCATCCTCGAAAATAACATTGTGCAGACGGTGGGTTCCGCGGGCGAATCAGTCGCCGCTGGAGTCATCTTCACGTTGCCGGCGCTGATCTTCCTCGGCTTTCCGCTGGAGTACACGCGCATCTTCATGCTGGCGTTGCTCGGCGGATGGCTCGGTGTGTTGTTCATGATTCCCCTTCGTCGGCAGCTCATTGTGAAGGAGCACGGCACGCTCACATTTCCGGAAGGCACGGCTTGCGCCGACGTCCTCGTTGCCGGCGAACGCGGTGGCTCCTTCGCCAGCCGCGTGTTCTGGGGTTTGGGATTGGGTGGCGCGTACACATTCTTGATGAACAGCGTCGGCGCGTGGACCAGTCAGCCTGAACACCGTCCCGGTTGGTTTCCCGGAGCCTCCTTCCGCGCGGCGGTCACTTCGGAATACCTGGGCGTCGGCTACATCATCGGCCCTCGCGTGGCGGGAATCCTGTTTGCCGGCGGCGTGTTTTCCTGGCTTGTGCTGATGCCGGCGATAAAGTTCTTTGGATCCCTTGCTCCTGGCGCGGCGCTCTATCCCAGCACGATCCCCATTCCGCAGATGACGCCGGATCAACTTTGGTCGAGCTACATCCGGCCCATGGGTGCCGGGGCCGTCGCCGCCGCGGGGCTGATCACACTGATCAAGACCGTCCCCACAATTGTTTCCGCGCTCGGCGCCGGATTGAAGGACATGCGCAAGGGGCGCGGCTCGGTCACGGGAGGGGAAGCGCGCACAGAGCGCGACCTCCCCATCAAGTTCCTGGTGTTTGGTTCCATCGGGATCGTCGTCCTGATGATTTTGATGCTGACCTTCAAGCCCATCCCCGGCGCGCAGACGGGAATCTTCGCCAACATTCTCTCCGCGCTCATCGTGGTCACTTTCGGATTTCTCTTTGTCACCGTGGCATCGCGCATCAGCGGCCTGATCGGCAATAGCTCCAACCCCGTCAGCGGCATGACCATCGCCACCTTGATGGCCACCTGCGCTGTGTTTCTCGTTGCCGGATGGAAGCAGCCGCCCTACGCCGTCCTCGCCCTCACAATCGGCGGAGTGGTCTGTATCGCATCAGCAATTGCAGGCGCCACTTCGCAGGATTTGAAGACCGGGCACCTGGTGGGAGCGACGCCGGTCTGGCAACAGATCGGCCTGATCGTCGGAGTCACGGTTTCCACCGTGGCGGTTGGCCTCACCTTGATCGCCATGAACAATGGTCTTGCAAAATTTAATTCCGTGGACATCCCCCTGAATATTGGTCACCTCTCGGCGGGGGTGAGCATCGAAAGACAGGATTATGTCCACGGTGGAAAGACCTACGTGCTGGTCAATTCCATCGGAGCCACGGACCTTCCCGATGGAAAATATTTGTACGACACTGCCGCGCAGAAAGTGACGATTCAATGGGTGCAGGGAATCGGTAGCGCGGATGCCGCGGCTCCTCAGGCGCGGCTGATGGCCACGGTCATCAATGGCATTTTGAACCAGCGCCTTCCCTGGCGGCTTGTTTTGCTCGGCGTATTCCTTGTGATCGCCGTGGAGCTGCTCGGAATCCGCTCGCTGCCGTTTGCCGTCGGCTCCTATTTAAGCATTGCCACGACCATGGCGATTTTCGTGGGCGGATTGGTCCGCTGGTTCGCGGAACGCGGCCAGGAGAAAACCTCCGCATCAGAAAGCGAAGTCAGCCCCGGCTCCCTCTATGCCAGCGGCTTGATCGCCGCCGGAGGGGTCTTTGGCTTGCTCGCCATTGTCTTCAAGCTGGTTGAACAAGCGGGTTGGATGCGGCCGGATTATTTCAAGATCGGACCAAAGTATTTGGGTGGGGTCGCCACCAGCTCGCTTGCCGCCGTAATCATGTTCGTCTTGCTGGCGTCGTCTCTTTTCGTATTCGCGCGCAAAAAGTTGGAATAGTTTTCCGCGCTGCTTTTGACACCGCCATCGGCTGCTCCTAAACTGTTAGCCGATGGGAATGGCTTCGCGAACGTATGGCCCGCGCCCCCGCTGGAATGGTGGCGGCGGCGTTCCTCCTGCCCTCAAGAACATTCTGATCGTCACCACCGCGGCATTCGTCGCGCAGACGCTCATCCAAATGCAGTTTGGAGTCGTCGGGGAAACCTGGTATCTCAAATGGTTCGGACTGATTCCAGCGGCCGTGGCTCCCGGCCTCCGCATCTGGCAGCCCTTCACCTATCTCTTCCTCCACGCCAACCTTTGGCACATCCTGATGAACCTGCTGATTCTTTGGATGTTCGGCAGGGATTTGGAACCCATTTGGGGCCGCCGAAAGTTTTACACCTATTATTTTGTTTGTGGTGCCGGCGCAGGGCTCGTCAACGTCGCCGCCAGTTGGATTTCTGCTTGGGCTGGCCGACCGGGCTCCACAATTACAGTTACGATCGGCGCATCAGGCGCGGTGTTTGGCGTCCTCATCGCTTGTGCTGTCCTGTTTCCTCACCGCCAGGTCTGGCTCATTCCATTTCCAGTGGCGCTGTCCATGCGCGTGTTCGTCGCCATCATGGCTGCCATTGAGTTTTACGGTGAGCTCAGGTCCGGTGGAGACAACGTCAGCCACATCTGCCACCTCGGCGGGATGCTGATTGGATACATTTATCTCCGGCGCGGGTCGTTTTTCTCGACGACTCGGAATACGTTTTCGGATTGGAAGCGCAAACGCCTGCGCCGCAAATTTGAGGTTTACGCCCGTACCCGCGGCGATAATCCCCCCTCGCGCCCCGACCGCTGGGTGAACTAGCTTCTCCAAGTCAAATTGTTCCACGTGGGACAATTTGGTCTTCTTCATCCGCCAAGCACGCCGAACGAAATTGTTTCACGTGAAACAATTTTAACTGTCACAACGCAATGGAGTTATGGCGTTCCATTCGAATGCACGGCCATTCGAACAGATTGAATCGGCCTAGCGGTTTTGTGTGATGGTATGAAGCTTGATGAAGTTCGTCGTGCCGGGGCTGCCCAGCGGCGTCCCGGCAACAATCCCAATCACGTCGCCGCGGCGCACCAAACCCTCCTCCAGAAGGCGTTTTTCGGCCAGCATGGCCAGGCCGTCAATATCCCGGACCCGCGAGATGCTGCGTGGCAAAACACCCCACAACAGCGCGAGCCGCCGGCGCGTTTCCGCGAAGGGAGTCAGCGCCACAATGGGCGGGCGCGGGCGGTGTTTGGAGATTAGCCGCGCTGTGGACCCGGTTTCTGTGAACACAGCGATGACCTTGAGCTGCAATTCTTCCGAGGCGTGGCAGATGAGTTCCGCGGTGGTCTCTGCCACGTCCCCGCGCACCCCGCGGGGATGCAGGAATTGCGTGATGCTGGATTCCGCCTCGCAGATGATGCGGTTCATCATCTGCACGCTTTCGATGGGGTAGCGGCCACGGGCGGTTTCCGCGGAGAGCATCAGCGCGTCGCTGCCGTCAAGTACGGCGTTCGCCACGTCGGAGGCCTCGGCGCGCGTGGGCCGCGGGTTCTGCGTCATCGATTCCAGCATTTGCGTCGCGGTGATGACGGGGATGCGGGCGTCGCGCGCGCGCGCAATAATTTTCTTCTGCACCACCGGCACAACTTCCGGGCTCATCTCCACTCCCAGATCTCCGCGCGCGACCATCACTCCATCGGCCACTTTCAGGATGGCATCCAGATTGTCGATGGCCTGTGGTTTTTCGAGTTTTGCAATCACCGGGGTGTTCGCGCCGGTCCGCCGGATGGCTCTCTGCGCAGTCAGGACATCCTCGGGCCGGCGAACGAAACTCACGGCCACGTAATTGACCCCCTGCTTGAGCGCGAAGGAAAGGTCGTCGAAATCCTTTGGCAGGAGCGAGGGAATTCCCAATTCCGTTCCAGGCAAATTGATTCCCTGATGCTCGCCGAGTTCGCCGCCGTTCACCACTTCACACACGATTGTTCCGCTCCGCACAGCTTGCACCCTCAACTCGATCAGCCCGTCCGCAAGCAGGATGCGGCTGCCCTTGTGGACTTCGCGCGGAAGCTGGCGAAACGTGGTGAAGACGCCGCTGGCGTCGCCTGGGTGGTCTCCCACCGTGATGGAAAAGTGATGCCCGGTGCGCAGCGTGACGCGCGCGCCGCCTCCCAGAGGCCCCGTGCGGATCTTCGGACCGCCCAGGTCGGCGATGATGGCCAGGGGTTTCTTGAGTCGCCCGGAAGCTTCCCGCAAGCGCGCAATGATTCGCGCATGCCACTCGTGCTTTCCGTGCGAAAAATTCAGCCGCGCCACATCCATCCCCGCGCGCATCAGTTTCTCAATCATGCGCGGAGATTCCGTCGCGGGGCCCAGCGTGCAGACGATTTTGGATCGCCGGAAAGTCATGCCTGCGGCCTTACTGCGGTTGTCCTATTTCTTCGCGACAAAGTCATTCACGATACAGAAAAGATATTCGACTCCCTTGCGGAAGGCGTCGATCGGAATGCGTTCGTCATCGGCGTGCATGCGCAGGTCGTCCACTTCCGCGAGCGGAAAGGGCAGAAGTCCGTAGGCCTGCACATTGTGCAGCCGGAGCTGCGCCGAATCCGTCGCGCCGGTGCTGAGGTAGGGCATCACCGTGATGCCCGGGAAGGCCTGGCCGCTGACGCGCTCGATGGTCTGGTAGAGGGGCGAATCCAATGAGGAAGGCGGCGACGGCACACCCGCATCCGGCGCAATCTCAAACCGTATCTGCGGATCGTTGACCAGCTTTCGCAAATCGTTCAGCACGTCGTTGATCGAATTTCCCGGAAGCAGCCGCACATTCAGGTTCGCGCGCGCTTCCGATGGCACCACGTTGGTGCGCACGCCCGCCTGCAGCATGGTCGGCGCAATGGTGTCGCGCATCATGGAGTTCCACACCGGACTCATCTCCGAAAGCCGTTTGATGGCGAGTTTCTGGCGCTCCGGCTGTTCGAGCGCGCGGATCCACTTGGCGGTTTCTTCGTCTTCCACTTTGGCAAGCTGCTCAAAATACCGCTCCGTGGTCGCGAGAAACCTCACCGGCGCTTCATAAGCGCCAATCTTGGCGATGGCCGCGGCCAGATGCACGACCGCGTTATCGGGGCGCGGTTGCGAGCCGTGACCGGAAGTCCCCGTGGAAATGACGGTGACGTTGACCGCCACTTTTTCGCTGGTCTGAATGCCGACATAGATGACCTTGCCGTCCTTGACCATCACGCGGCCGCCTTCGTTGATGGCGAAGCCCGCGGCGATCTTGTCCCAGTATTTTGTGATGACCACCTTGATGCTGCTATCGCCGAACTGTTCTTCATCGGCATCAGCAAGGAAAATGACGTCGCGGTTCAGCGGTCCTCCGCTGCGCTTGAGCGCCACAATCGCCGCAAGATTTGCGATCACCATCCCTTTGTCGTCAATCGCGCCGCGCCCGTAGAGGTAGCCGCTCTGGATCACCCCGGCGAAGGGATCCACACTCCATTTTTCACGCGAGACGCCGACCACATCCATGTGTCCCAGCAGCAAGAGCGCCCGCGAGGGGTCGGAAATCGCGGAAGATGTCAGCCGGCCGATCACCACACCCCGCCCGGGCGAAAGCTCGATTACCTCGTGCGCGATTCCCTCATGCTCTAGGATCCCCGCGATGTAATTCGCCGCCGCCAACTCGTTGCCCGGCGGATTCGTCGTGTTGATGCGGATCAATCCCTGCAGCCACCCCAACGCTTCCTCAGGCAGTTTCCCGAGGTCGGGACACGGAACGGGGGGAGCGGAGGGCGCGGTCTGCGCTCCGGTTATCCCAGCGAGTGCGATGGCAAACAACAACAGCGAGCATCGGAAACGGCGGAGCATTCCTTGGGCCTCCCGGCAAAAATTATTGTTGGCTGGCAAACGATTTATACTACCACGGTGCCCCAGCATGGCACGGCGGCGTCCCGGCGCTGTGCTCCGTCAACAATGGCCGCGCATTGTACATCGCGGGGATTCGTGGCAGCATCCAATGAGGGTAAAGAGGAAGCATCGGGGGGAGGGGTCATGCGTAGAGCCGTCATTTTCACGCTATTTCTTACCGTAACGATATTCGCCCTCGCCTTCCCCCACGGCGAGACTCCGGCCATGGCCGGCACCCACTCCCGGCAACAGGGCCAACAGCAGCAACAGCCCCCATCCACCGCGCCGGGTAACACGCAGATTACCGTCTCCTCACAATTGGTGAACGTGGATGCTGTCGTCACCGATGACGATGGCGGGTTTCTCACTGGTCTTAAAAAGGAAAATTTCCGCATCCTGGAAGACGGCAAGCCCCAAATCATCAAGAACTTTACGCCATCGGGTGAGGCCCCCATCACGATCGTCATCCTGCTGGAGTTCAGGTCCGACATGATGACCGGGAATTTCCTGGCCATGGTCGCCAGATACTGGGCGCCCGAATTTCTGCGAAATGTGAAGCCCAATGACTGGATCGCCCTGAAGGATTTTGACCTGCGCACGACGCTGGACGTGGATTTCACTCACGACGCTATGGAAGTTATGAGGGAATTGAACCACATGCAGGTTCCCCTCTACAGTGAAGCGAACCTATTTGACGCCGTGATTGAAACTCTCGATCAACTTCAGGATGTCCAGGGAAAGAAAGCCATCCTGCTCATTGCCTCCGGCCAGGATACTTTCAGCAAGCACACCTTGGACTTCACTCTGAAGAGGCTTCGCCAGTCCGATGTATCCATCTACTCCGTCGGTCTCACTCAGTTTTTTATTAATTACGTCAGTGGGCAGGGAAACGTGAATATGAGCCAGGCGCAAAACCAACTCCGGGCTTTCTCTGAATTGACCGGTGGTCAGGCTTGGAACCCCAACCTCACTGGAGAAGTTCCCGGAATCATGCGCACCATCGCCCTCAGCCTGCGCAACCAGTACAGCCTGGGCTATGAGCCTCAGGCCAGTTCGCTCGACGGGAAATACCACAAGATCAAAGTGGAACTGGTGAATGCGGATGGCACCCCGTTTGTCTTCACCGACCAAAAGGGCAAGAAGAAGAAATTCGTCGTCTATTCCCGCCAGGGATTCACGGCCACCAAACCCACCGTCGGCGATTAGGGCTGCGCGGTCTTGTTGAAGCCGCCTCTAACTCAATATCCGCGCGCGAAATCAACAGTGTTCAAGAGTTCGCGCCCGCTGAACCAACGCTCCAGATTCTCGAGTAACAATTCCGTCTGGCGCGGCCACAGCTGCTCGCTGACGGAACTGGTGTGCGGCGTGATGAAAACATTTGGAAGCCGCCACAGCAAACTTTCTGGGGGCAGCGGCTCTATCTCCGTCACGTCCAATGCCGCGCCCGCTATCGTCTCGTTGCCGAGCGCCGCTGCGAGCGCCGCCTCATCCACCAGCGTCCCCCGCGCTACATTTACTAAACACGCTGTCCTCTTCATCGTTCGCAGTTCCCGCTCGCTGATCATGTGCCGCGTCTCCGGAGTGTCCGGCGCCGCGAGCACCACGTAATCGGCCTCTGGCAGCGCGCGCAGGATTTCTGCCGCGGGGAAAACGCGGTCCGCCAGGGAATTGTCCCCGCGGCCGGAGCGCGTTACCGCCCACACGCGCATCCCGAAGGCCCGCGCGCGCCGCGCCAGCTCCGCGCCAATCGCGCCGAAGCCGACAATCAACAGTGTCGCGCCATACAATTCGGAGGGACGCGGCTGCGTGTCCCAGATTTCCTGCTGCGCCCAACGGCTCTCGTCCTGATAGTGCACCGAATCCGGAAACCGGCGCGCCAGCGCCAGCAACATCCCCATCGTGTGCTCGGCCATGGGGATGGCGTGGATGCCGCGCGAATTCGTGACGACCACACCGCTCGCGCGCACGTCGGGCCGCATGAGCTGTGCCACGCCCGCCGCCGTCACGTGAATCCACTTCAGCTTGCGCGACGCCGCGAGCTGTGCCGGCGTCAAGGTAAAGCCCACAAAAATATCTGCATCCGGCATTTCACCCGTCAGCTGGTCGTAGCGATTCAGATGCACCACGCGCATCTCCGGCCAGCGCTGCCGCAACGCCGCCGGCAGTTCCGCCGGTATGCGCCAAAAGGAAAAGTGGAATTGCACGCACATCACCACTTTGGTTTCGGAGGGACTTGGGAGATTCATCGAGGGAGTTTCGATTCCCTGGAAAGTTGCGTGAAGTTCAGAATCCCGAGGCGTGGCGCCGCCACAATACGTACCCTGTCAAACATCCAAAAGCTGCGACGCCGAGGAAAAACAAAATCGAAACAGGGACGCTCACGGCCATCATGAAGACGAGCAAGGCCGTGACCACCAGAGCCACCGGACTTTCCGTTACCACGAGCATCGCGATTGATTCAGGACGTTGGCGCGGCGGTGCCGGATATCGATGATAGGCGTGGATCGCGCTGGCTTTTGTTTGCATCGAAGTTCCTCCTCACGCCCTGGCCCCAGGGAGGCCAGGATTCAAGTTGAACTCGGATCCCCATTATACGCCCCGGGCGGCGCACGCGCTCACGATCGCAAAATTCGCAGGTCGCGCCCGGTCATTTCCACCGGCTCCTCAAGTCCCAGTACGCCGAGCAGCGTCGGCGAGATGTCCCGCAGGGATCCATCCGCGCGCAGATTCACTCTCGCGTCATTGGACACCAGCACCAACGGCACCGGGTTCGTCGTGTGATACGTGTGTGCCCCTCCGGTCACGGGATCGATCATCGTTTCGGCGTTGCCGTGATCCGCGGTGATTAACCACGCCGTCTCGCCGGCATCATGCAGCGCCTGGCGAATCCGCCCCAGGCATTCGTCCACCGCTTCCACCGCTTTGATCGCCGCTTCGAGTTTCCCCGAATGGCCCACCATGTCAGCGTTCGCAAAGTTCATGATGATGGCGTCGAAATCGCCCTTGCGGATCGCGTTCGTCACCGCGTCGGCCACGCCCGCCGCGCTCATCTCCGGTTTCAGGTCGTACGTCGGAACTTTGGGCGAGGGCACCAGGATGCGCTCCTCGCCGGTGAACGCCTTTTCCACGCCGCCGTTAAAGAAATAAGTCACGTGCGCATATTTTTCCGTTTCTGCCACGCGCAAGTTCTTGAAATTCATCTCCGCGAAAACCTGCGCCAGGATGTGTTCGAGCTTCTCCTGCCCCAACAGATAGCGCATCCACGAAAATGTCTTGTCGTATTGCGTCATCCCCGTGAACAAAAGGTTTTTCGGGCGCGCCGCGTCTGAGAATTGTTGGAAGCCCGGCTCCGCCAGAGCGCGAGCCATCTGCCGGGCGCGGTCCGCGCGAAAATTGAAGAAGATAACCGCGTCATCATCGCGAATCAGCCCGACAGGTTTTCCGCTGCCCACCGCGCCTTCCTTTTCATTCTCAACAACCACGACCGGCTCCACGAACTCATCTGTCGTGCCGCGCTCGTAACTCGCGCGCATCCCCGCGATGGGGTCCGCTGATTTCCCCGGCGCGTCGCCGTGCGCCATCGCGCGGTAAGTGCGCTCAATGCGCTCCCAGCGGTTGTCACGGTCCATCGCAAAGTACCGCCCGCTCACGCTCGCGATGCGCCCTGCGCCAAGCTCGCGGAGTTTCTGCTGCAGCTGCGCCAGAAAATCCACTCCGCTGTGCGGCGGGGTGTCGCGCCCGTCCATAAAACAGTGAACGAAAACGCGCGTCACCTGCTGTTCGCGCGCCATCTTCAACAGCGCGTACAAATGTTCGATGTGCGAGTGCACACCGCCATCGCTCAGCAGCCCCATGAGATGCAGTTGCCGCTCTCGACCGCGCGCCATCGCCTCCAGCAGCAGTTTGTTCCGGAAAAACTCACCGCTCTGAATCATCAGGTTGAGTTTCGTGATGTCCATCTGGATCACGCGACCCGCGCCGATATTCATGTGTCCCACTTCGCTGTTTCCCATTTGCCCTTCGGGAAGGCCCACCCATGGCCCTGAAGTGTGGATCAGTGTGTTGGGGAATTTCTGCAGCAGGGAATCGTAATTCGGCTTGCGCGCCAGCGCGATAGCGTTCCCCTTCCTTTCGGCGCGGTAGCCCCAGCCGTCCAGCACAGTTAGAACGATGGGTCGCGGTCGCTTCGCCATGAAGGGTCAGAATACACGGAAGCTCAGTGAGAACAAAACAGTTGGATTTGTTTGTGAGAGCGCGTTGCGCGCATCGATCTCAATTCGCGCGTGCCAGCGCCGCGCGCCCCGGAAACCGCGCCGCCGCGCCCAACTCTTCCTCAATGCGCAGGAGCTGGTTGTATTTCGCAATGCGGTCCGTCCGCGAGGCGGACCCCGTCTTGATTTGCCCCGTCCCCATCGCCACAACAAAATCAGCAATGAAGGTGTCCTCGGTTTCACCCGAGCGGTGCGACACAATCGAGGCGTAGCCGGCCTTTCTTGCCATCTCAATCGCTTCAATTGTTTCCGTCACCGTGCCAATCTGGTTCAGCTTGATGAGAATCGCGTTGCCGATCTTTTCCTGTATGCCGCGCGCGAGCCGCGCCGTGTTCGTCACAAAAAGGTCGTCGCCCACAAGTTGCACCTGCGCGCCCATTCGCTCCGTCATCATCTTCCATCCGGCCCAGTCGTCTTCCGCCATGCCGTCTTCGATGGAGACGATGGGGTACTGGCGCACCCAGCCCGCCCAGAATTCCGCCATCTGTTCCGAGGTCCGCGCCGACTTGTCAGATTTCTTGAAAATGTATTTGCCGCTCGCCTTGTCATAAAACTCGCTCGCCGCCGGGTCGAGCGCGAGGGCCACCTGCTCGCCGGGTTTGTAGCCCGCCTTCACAATCGATTCGAGGATGACCTCCAGCGCCTCCTCATTCGATTTCAGGTTTGGCGCGAAGCCGCCTTCGTCGCCTACCGCCGTGGAATAGCCGCGCTTGTGCAGCACCGCTTTCAAATTGTGGAACACCTCCACGCCCATCCGCAGCGCTTCGCTGAAGCTCACCGCGCCCACAGGCATGGCCATGAACTCCTGCGGGTCCACGGAATTATCGGCGTGCGCGCCGCCGTTTAAAATGTTCATCATCGGCACGGGAAGCGTGTTCGCCCCGCCCACGCTCGAATATTTCGCCAGGTAGCGGTACAGCGGCATCTTGCTTCCCGCTGCCGCCGCGCGCGCCGCCGCCATCGAAACCGCCAGGATCGCGTTCGCGCCCAACTCGCCTTTGTTCGGCGTGCCGTCCGCTTCAATCATGCGGCGGTCCAGCCCGCGCTGATCAGTAGCGTCCATCCCGCGCACCGCCGAAGCGATCTCCCGGTTCACATGCCCCACCGCCTTCAGCACTCCCTTGCCGAGATACCGCGATTTGTCGCCGTCCCTCAATTCCAGCGCTTCGTGTTCGCCCGTCGAAGCGCCCGACGGGACCGCAGCGCGCCCCATCGCTCCGCCCTCCAGCACCACATCGGCTTCCACGGTGGGATTGCCGCGCGAATCGAGTATCTGCCGCCCGTGCACCGCCGCGATCTTCGTGGACATTCTCTCTCCTGCTTTTTCGGGGAATCAGCCTGCTGTCGGCTACTCCGGCTCTTCGATCATGGATTCGTTCCGCACCACCACCACCACGCCCGCGTCGCTCACATGGAAGCGCTGCTTGTCGGCTTCCAGGTCATAGCCGATTTCCGTGCGCTCCGGCAGATTCACGTGCCGGTCAATGATCGCGTTGCGGATGCGCGAATGCCGCCCCACGCTCACGTGGTTATAGATGATTGAGCTTTCAATTTCGCTGTAGCTGTTCACGCGCACGTCCAGCCCCACAATCGAGCGCGTCACCCGACCTCCGGAGATCACGCAGCCGCTCGATATGATGGAGTCAAGACCCGCGCCCATGCGCCCCGGATCATTGAACACGAATTTCGCGGGAGGATACTGCTGCTGCCACGTGCGCAGCGGCCATGCATTGTCATATAAATTGAATATCGGTGACACCGACACCAAATCCATGTTCGCTTCGTAATACGCGTCGAGCGTTCCCACATCCCGCCAGTATTGCGGCCCCTGTTTATTTTCATCCTCGAAGTTGTAGGCGAACACGCGGTATTTCGCGAGCACTTTGGGCAGGATGTCCTTCCCGAAATCGTGGGAAGATTTCGGATCCTCCGAATCGGCAATCAAAATCGGGATCAGCAAATTCGTGTT
>JBGOTC010000025.1:0-17850 GCA_041476305.1 Terriglobia bacterium | reverse complement strand
GGTTTCCAATTCCGATTTCCATGATCCCGCTGGCCATCGTCTCGGCGTTGTCCATGTGCTGAAAGACATTTCTGACCGCCAGCAGGCGGAGGACAAATACCGCACTCTGTTCACGAACATGCAGGAAGGCGTATTTATCTCTTCACCTGAAGGGCGTTTTCTGGATTTCAACGATACTTTTCTCCGCATGTCCGGGTATGGGAGCCGCGAAGAATTGCTCGCCGTCGATGACATCGCTGGGAAAGTCTATGTAAGTCCCTCCGACCGGGCACGGCTGCAGAGGCTTCTCCGGGAGCACGGGGCGGTGAATGATTTTGAGTTTCAAATGCGCCGCAAGGACGGCGAAATCCTCACGGTCCTGGAATCGAGCGTGGCCACCCGCGATAAGTCGGGGAAAATTGTGGCCATTCAAGGATTTGTTCTGGATATCACGGAGCGAAAAAACGCGGAGCATGAGATCCGGCGCCGAAACCGTGAGTTGATGATCCTGAACTCCATCGGCCAGACATTGAATCAACCGCTGGAACTGGAAGACCTCTTGAGCCGCGCATTGAGGCAGGTCGTGGACCTGTTCGACACGGAAATCGGCAGTATCTTTCTGCTGGAAGGTGAGGGAGTGGTGCTCCGTCGAGCCGCCGCCACCGGCTTGCGCTCCGAATATGCGCGCAGTTTTCCTCCGACGGAAATGCCTGCTGATCTGATTGAACATATCCGGGCGGTGCATGCGACCGTGCTCTCGGTGGCCGGCCTGCCATTGCCCCCGGTATTCAACGATCTTCAATTGAAGGAGGGGCTCGAGGAATCCAGTGTCGTTCTGCTGTGGTCAAAAGACAGCCCCATCGGCTGCTTGTTCCTGGGAAGCCGCAAGGCGCGCGACTTTTCAAGCGCGGAGATGAATCTGCTCATCTCCGTCAGCAACCAGATTGCCGCGACGATTGAAAAGATGCTTTTGCTCAATGAAACGCGCCATGCCTACGAGAATCTGAGTCACACGCAGGAGCAGCTCCTGCAAAGTGAGAAGATGGCCGCCATCGGGCAGCTCATTTCCGGCGTAGCGCACGAGCTCAACAACCCATTGACAGCCATTCTCGGATTCGCCCAGCTGCTGACCACAAACGGACTGGTAAATGAGCGCGGCGCCGAATATGTGGAAAAGCTCCACAAGCAAGCCCGCCGGACGCACCGCATCGTCAACAATTTGTTGAGCTTCGCGCGGCAGCAAAAACCGGAACGGCTTCCTGTCAGAATTAATCAGGTGGTGGAGGACACTCTTGCCCTGCGGGAATACGATCTCCGTGTGAACAACATCATTGTTCATCGCGAATTGGGGCCGAATCTTCCCCTGATTGGAGCAGATGCCCATCAGCTGCAGCAGGTATTCCTCAATATCCTGAACAATGCCGTCGATGCCGTCCTGGAGCGCTCGGACCGCGGAGAAATCTGGGCGCGCACCGCGCAAGAGGACGACCAGATTATTGTCGAGTTCATGGACAGTGGCCCGGGCATCCAGGACACTCACCGCGTGTTCGATCCTTTCTACACGACCAAACCGGTGGGCAAGGGAACAGGTTTAGGCCTGAGCATTTGTTACGGAATTATTTCCGAGCATGGTGGTGAGATTTCAGTGCGCAACGCGCCTCCGCATGGCGCTTCAGTGAAAGTCGCTTTTTCCGCTCTGCCGACAAGAGACTCTGGGGGCAGGGAGCGCGAGGAGAAAGTCGAGGAACTCGTCCTCGGCGGCCGTGTCCTGGTCGTGGACGACGAAGAAGCAGTCTTGGAATTGGAGAGAGAAATCCTGGTGGGACGCCGCCTGTCTGTCATCACCGCTCGGAGCGGCCGCGAAGCGGTGGATTTGTTGGAGCGGGAGCGCGTGGATCTTGTGGTGACCGACCTCAAGATGCCTGGGGAAGTGACGGGCCGCACTCTGTACGAGTGGATCCGCGCTCACCGGCCTGAACTGGCGCACCGCGTCGTGTTCATGATGTCGGATGCCAATTCACACGAGTCTGCCGACCTTCTCGAACGCACCGGCTGCCCAAACATTCAAAAGCCATTTGAAGTGGAAAGCTTCTGGCAGGTCATCCGCGGTGTATTGCGCCAGCCGGAATCGGCTGCGATCAAACCTTGAGGCCCCGGACCTGTGAGGCGGCGAGTGCCGCTTGCCACGCTTTGATCGAACTCTCCAACTTTGTGGAAAGCGATGCGATCTGGTCCGACAAGAGTTGCATCTGACGTAGCGGCGTCCCGCCCAGCCACAAGTTCAGCCACACGAGCCGCCACCCAAATCCAAATTGAAATCCGAGCCGCAGCCGTTCCATTTCCCGCTGAGGGTTTGCCGAGGGCGCCAGTGTCGTCAAGGCTCGTGCCAGCCGGTTGAATCTTCGGTAGTCCTCTCGTAGCGCAGTAAGGAATTCCAGGGCTGCTTCGCGGCGAATCCTTACCGCCTTGCGGCGTGCTTCCGGCCCGGCATGCTCCTCCAGGTAAGCCTCATCAGCGGCGGAGAGCGCCTGGCGGACTTGCGGGAAGAAACGATAATGGTGAGGCAGCAGTTCTTCGGCGGAAAGCGATTGAAGCAGTTGCTCGGAACCGCGGTCCACGCGGGACCGGCGCCACAGCCAAAGAAGCGCCGCAAGCAGCGCGATTGTCAGAATTCCGAATAGGAATACGCCGGACATTGCGGTTCCCAGACTAGCACCCAGGTACGGAGAAGTAAATAATGAGATCTGCCCTAGTGCAGGGGCCTGCGGCCGATGCAAGATTCCCGTACCCCGCAGGCCGTGAGGGGAATTCCCTGAGCAGCAGCCGGATCTCACACTTATGGCGATTACCGCAACATTTCCGCCAGGCGGTCATTTAGTTGACGCAAGCGATCGTGAACTGGGGGATACATTTCATCATACAGTTTCTGCGAAATCCGCGGACGAGGCCGCTGCGGTGCGTCCGACAACCGCCAAAGCGCCAAGTCCCAAATCACCACAACTCCCAGGTAGGACACCCGATGCGCATAGTCAAAAATGGTTCCCGCCGTGTTGTCTCTCAATGTCCCCAGTTGAAAAACGACAATTTGGATCGTGGAGTAGATACCAATTCCAGCCAATACAGAACGAAAAAACGCACCCATCTGGATGCGGTAATACACGGCGATCCCCAGTATGGCGAGTATCAGCACCGTTTGCGTGAGTTCCATCCGCTGGAGCCCCAGAGTTACGAAGTCCCTGAGTATGTGGGAGTGCTGCCAGACAGCAAGGCCAGTCCAAAGGAATAACAGGATTGTTAGAGCAGACAAAAGGCGCCAGGTAATTCTCCTGATCGTGGAATACTCTTGAAGCACGCGCAAATATATTTCAAAAATAATCAAAAGCCGAAGAAAGACGCAGATGAATTCCGTTGTCCAATAGAAATAGGCCCAGAAAGGCTCATTCAGTTTTGGCGTATTGGCGATATATAGCCAGAGAATGTCTTTCGGAACTAGAAAGATTATGTATAAATAAAATGAAGTCAGCCTTGTATAGAGTCTTCGGCGAATCGCGAAATAGAGCAGCCCCAACTCCAGGGAAGTCCCCACAATGGTCTGGATGAATTCAAAGGTCGCGCTCGGGGAGGCCACGGTGCTGAATCTTACCATTGCGACAACATTCAATACAAATGAAAATGCTAGGTCATTCAGTGGCTTGCCGGTCGCCCAGTGCGGGTATCCGCAAATACTTGCAATTCGCCGGGAGGCGATATTCTCTGAAGCATACGGGAGAGGGAACCGGCGCGCATTCCGTCAAGGAACTGGAGAATCGTCCCTACTCAATTATGCGCGCCGGCGTTTACAGAGTTTCTCAGACGGCTACGTGAATGACCCCCGTCGATGCACTGCGTGATGGCGGCCAGGGCGGAAGCGGGCCATTGGTTCCATCGGCAGTCCAATGCCCATTGCTTGAAGAGTTGTTGACCTGAAGAGTAACTGGGAGTAGCATCGCACCCATGAGGAGCAGAGCGACGAAGAGCAAACCTGTGGAACGTTTCATTCGGGAACACCTCCTGGTTGTGCAATTTCGCGCACAATCACAGGTGGCGGTTTTTGAGTTGAAAAACGTTCAAGAAACGGAACACTAGACTGGTGGGAGATTTCGCGAATTTCGACCGTAACCGTAAGCTAATGGAGGACTTAACTGTCCGCACGCTCGCTTCGATTTCGAGCGAGTATGGAAAGCTCGTGTACCTGGCATCCCTTCGAGATTTGGGTTCAGGCCGATATGTCCATGACGGACTGGCCAGGACTTATTCGACAGAGGCAGTGCAAGAGGCCCTGACGCACGCGCACAAGGAGATCTGCATCCGGATTCTTGAGATGCCCTTGGCAAGGCAGGAATCGGATTTGTTGACGTGTTTGCAGGGATTCGATGGTGAATTGGAGGATGTGGTTCGAAATTGGAGGGAGTTGGAGTCCTATCGAGTGCTCCTGCCTCTTGGATTCCCCGGTTATTTGAGAGTGCTGTTCTGTTCCGATGTCGAAACACTCTTGGGAATCGCCCAGGCGGATCTTGCTAAGGCGAAACGAATCGCATGACCACTCCGATTACCTGCCCGACTACTTCTGCCTCATCCGGATACCGGAAAGATCTGGGCGCACACTGTGAAAGCGGGTGAGGCTGGATAATGATTCGATGGTCCTCCTGCAAGCACCAACTGCATTTGTATCCCTCACGAAGATCAAAGAAATAGATGGGACGTTCAAATTCGTTGCGCCATCCCGAATTACTCACTTCGCGCTTGATTGGGTCAATCAGCACCAGACTGCCCGGGCGCAGGATGGGCTCCATGCAGTGGTCATCAAGTCCAATGTATCCATATAGATAGCGGCTGTCCCCGTTGAAAAGTGCTCCCTCAAGTTCTTTCCAGGCTTCCACCATTCGGCTCAGAAGTTCCGAACGGCGCGGATCAAACCCGGGATCGAATCGCATGGGAAGCCTGAACCCTGAAGGAGCCGCGGCCAGATGAGTCCGGGGGGCAGCCAATTCCGTGCCGTCCATAAAATGGCGGTCGAGCGGAACTTCGAACCACTCAAACACCTCCACTGGATTCAAATGGTAGATGGCTGCCAATGAGTATAGTTTATGAGGGCTGGGAACGGCGCCGTGGTTCTCGATATCGGCCAGCCGGCTGATATGAATGATAAAATCGGCGCGTCCGCGAAGCGACGCCAGTTGATAGCTGGCGTGCTCAACTTCGCGGAATGTCAGGCCCAGCCGTTCGCGCGCCTGTCGGAGAAGGGATCCCGGCAGCATTTGACTCCTCGGAATTTAGATGGGGTATGTATGGACTATATTATAGCAATTTATCAATGCGTTATACATTCAGAACAAATTGGGATCTGCCCGCGCCCCACCCGTTCTGGTCGCCTCTCTTTGGTGTTTTGTACCGTTTTCCTCGGGATGTCTTTTGTGGCCTCATCCTACACTTGGGCAGGTCCGAGAGGTCAAACCGGAAGGCCTGCTCAGCCGGCAATCGAAATACAATTTGCCGAAATTGTCGCCGCTCTGGCCGACGCCCCACTGGATGATGTCGCTCGAATTGAGAAGCTCGAACAGAGTGCGCTCGACTTGCTCGATGTTGAGGTTGCAGCCTCACTGCCTGTGGGCCCCGGAATGCCGCTGGACGCGCTCAACTCGCGCCTCGCCAAATTCGCCTCCCGCGAAGCAGGCGTCGGCGAGAGTTACCGAGTAACCGCATTGGGAAGCCAGCCGCCGGTTTACGCGCTCGTGGCCAATTTTGGACTCGGAGCCCCTTCCGCGATTCGTCTCTATGCGGAGCAGGGAACTCCGGGTCGCTACGTCCTTTCGGCGCGGATCGACCGCTCCACGCAGGTGGATTTCCTCGATGATTCCCTTGATTTGCTTCCCGTTAACGCGCCCGGCTTGGTTTTTATCACCGTGGCGGGGCGGACCGACGCGGAGCAGACAGGCGTCTTTACTGCATGGCAATTTGAGGCTCCCCACACCCTGAAGCAAGTGTGGACCTCAGACCTGGTCCAGCAGTCGAGCTATCAGGCGGACTCCTCCGGGTTCCAGTTGACTTACTGCAACAATCCGAACGAGGACAAGCCGGGCGTGTGCCGGGCGATGATTCGTGAGCGTTACCGTTGGCAGGATGGCCAGTGGCGCAAGGTGGAATCCGTGCCTGTTCCCGTTCCCAAGCGTTAATCCCCCTTGGGCCATCCCAGTTGACCGGCCTTCCCCTGCATGGAAACATCATGTATCGGTATGTTTCGGGAAGAATCCTCCTCGAATTGATAGAGATGAGCGTCGAACATTCAGTCCGGGAGTTCATGACCTCGCCGGTCTCGAGCCTGCCGTCGACGGCTCCTTTGCTCGATGCCGCGCTGCTCTTGCGTTCCACGCATATTCGGCACATTCCCATCGTCGATGGGGAAATTCTTGTCGGCATCCTTTCCGATCGGGACGTCCAAAGATGCACGCCGTCAAGGCTCTCCCGGGTTTCCGCCGAAGAATACAATTCCATTTTCCAGACGACTCAGGTCGGCTCTGTGATGACCCGAGAGCCGCAGACCGTTTCGCCTGGCACGCCCCTTCACGAGGCCGTGACCCTGCTGCGCACCGGGAAACTGGGCTGTCTCCCTGTCGTGGAAGATGGCAAATTGGTGGGCATCATTACAAAAGACGACATGCTGGCGGCCCTCCTGCAACTCTTGAATGGCTCACCAGTGACGCGCTAGGGACCACGCGGTTTTCCTCCAAACCTGATATTCTGAATTGGACCATGGGCGCCATTGGACTCAATGTCCGAAGGAATCTTCCTCGGACTGCAATTCTGATCATCACTTTCGTCATTTTCTTCGCGGCCTCCCTGGCTGTATCCGGCCAGCAAGTTGTGCCGCCAGCTCCCTCAACGAAAGGCTCCGCTCGTACCGCAAATCCCGAAAGTTTCGCGGAGACGACGGACGAAGTCCTGGGCGAAATGAGCAAACTGCTGGGCTTGCCGCAACTGGAGCCCCTCAAGAAGAGCCTGCGCTCGCGCGAGGAGATTCGCGCCTATGTCCTTCGTCAAATGAAAGAGGATAAGGAGCCTGAGAAGCGCCACGCCGATCAGGTGTTGCTTCAGAAAATGGGGCTCCTGCCCAAAGGGTTCGAGTTGGATGCCTTCCTGGTGGATCTGTTGACCGAGCAAATTGCCGGGTTATATGACCCCAAAGGTAAGGAATTCTACATCGCCGATTGGATCCCCATTGAGGATCAGCGCGAGGTGATGGCCCACGAACTGACCCACGCCCTGCAGGACCAGCACTACCATTTGGAAAAGTGGCACGACGCCGCCAAGCCCAACGACGATGCAAGCGGGGCGCGCGAAGCTGTGGTGGAAGGCGCGGCGGTCGCCGCCATGATCGATTATGGGCTGAGGAAGGCCGGGAAAAGACTTTCCGATCTCAATGGCTTGAGTCTCAGCACCATGTTGGGTGGTGGAGACGACACACCCATGTTCAAGAAGGCCCCTCCGTTTCTGAAGGATGCCTTGCTGTTTCCCTACGGCGCGGGAGGTGATTTTGCGATGAAAGTTCTCAGCGCCCGCGGCGGCTGGCCGGGCTTTCACACTGTTTTTGAAAATCCACCGGTATCCACGCAACAGATACTCCATCCGGACCTTTATCTTCGGGGAGTCATGCCCGCGCAAGTTTCCCTCCCCGACTTGTCACGCGATTTGGACAAGGGTTGGAAGAAGCTCGATGAGAACATCAACGGCGAATTTGGCCTCCTTGAGTTTCTGAAGCAGTTCCTCGGCGGAGAACGCGCGAAAGAGTTGTCGCCAGTGTGGGCCGGAGACCGCTACGCCGTGTATGAGCGCAAGGCTTCAAACGAATCCATGCTGGTGATGCGGTTTCGGGTGTCGAGTGAATTCGATGCGGGGCAGCTTTTCCGCGGGATCAGCGCCGCATTCGACCGGAAGTATGCGAGCCGAAAAAACCTGACCACCTCGCCCGAATTCCTTGCCTTCGATTCCGACGAGGGAGGCGTTTTCCTGCGCTGCCAGAGCATGGATTGCATCACCCTGGAAGGCGGTGACCGGAAAGCGTTTGACGCGCTGGTCCTCGGCCTGGGATGGCCGGCAAATCCGAAAGGGAAGGGCCAGGAAACTCACGCGGAACATGAGCTGAACATGCCTCCGGTCCCGCAGCCACCACCGGTTCCCTCGGCGCTTCTCGAAATCCGTCCCTGACTTTCTTCCTAATTATTTCGTTCCCGCAGGCTTCGGTTGCACCGCGGGCTTTTTCGCAGGAGTCGTCCGCGCGGCGGTGAAAACCGATTTGGGCAGCATCATGTGCACTCCCTTGTTGAAATCCACCAGCTGAGTGATGTGCAGGTCGGCCGCAACGCTCGATAGCATGTAGGCATCGTCACGGCTGAGATGCTTTTCAATCACCAGGAAGTCAATCATCTGCCGCACCGCCTGCTTCGTCGCTTCCGTTAAATCCGGATTCATCCCCATGGTGATGAACTCGTTGGGCGTTTCCGCATGCGGCCAATCAAAATGTAAATCTTTTCGTACGATAAACTGGAACGTGCCGATGAGCGATGTCTCCATCGCCGTGATGTCCACCTCGCCGTCACCCTGTCCTGCGTGACCATCCCCAACCTCGAAGAGCGCGCCGGGCGCATGCACGGGCAGGTAAAGCGTTGTCCCGGCCACCAGCCACTTGTTGTCCAGGTTTCCCCCATAGACTCCCGGGGGCACGCTGCTGACCTTCCCGGCTGCGGGCGGCGGCGCCACTCCCATGCTGCCGAAAAATGGGCGCAGGGGTATCTCAATTCCCGGCGCGAACTGCGCCACCATGCGCTTCTTGTCAAACGGAATGATCTTTGTCCTGGCGTAATGAAAGTCCTCTGGAAGAAAACCGCTCGTGGGGCCGAACCCGTTGTAGCCGTAAGGGATTGCGAGTTGGATATTCTTGATCCGTATTTCCAGAATATCGCCCGGTTCCGCCCCCTCGATATAGATGGGGCCGGTCAAGATGTGTCCGCCCGGCCCGTGTGTGAGAACTTCCTTGTAAATATCGCGCAGGGCTTGTTCGACCTGCTCCGGCTTTACGCCCGCTGCCTCCAGCCGCGTCGGGCTCGACGTCAGCAATGTGTGCACTTGGACGGTGTCGCCCGATTTGACGCGCAGCACCGGCGGCGCCGCCGCATCGTAATATCCCCACGCGACCGTCTTGGGCGATGGCTCCAGCTTGATGATCTTGGGCTTCTGTGGATTGGCGCTCGGGTGTTGCTGGCTCCATGCCGGGAGCAACACGAACGCGGTGGCAACCGCAGGCACGGCGATGGTGCGAACGATGCTTTTCATTTTCCAGGATCCTCCACAATCCGGCTCGAGAAATTCGCGAGGTCACGAAATCCGATTTGAATCCGTTAACTGATCACCAGCCCACTCGGCACCATCGGCAGTGTACGCAGGCGTGTGCCGGTGGCGCTGAAGATGGCGTTGCCGATGGCCGGCGCGAGCGCCATGATGGGGGTCTCCCCCGCGCCCGCGGGTACGATGTCCTTTCGATCCAGGAGCACCACCTCGATGGGCTGCGTGTCTTGGAAGCGCGGCACGCGGTACATCGAAAACTTCGGGTTGCTGATGCGCCCATTTTCAAACTTGATCGCCTCAAACAGTGCGCCGCCCAGCCCCATCACAATCGAGCCCATCACCTGGTTCCGCAAGCCATCGGGGTTCACGATCGCGCCGCACTCGAACGCCGCCACCACTCGCACTATTTTCACGCCGCGCGTCGCAGCGTCCACCACAACTTCCGCCGCCGTCGCGACGTAGCCGCCTTTCTCAGTGCCGCAAGCGATGCCGAATCCGTGGCCTGCCGCGGGCTTGGATTTCCCCCATCCGAATTGATCCGCGGCGGCCTTGAGAACGGCCTGGATGCGGTCATCCTGAAGATTTTTCAAACGAAACGCCAGTGGGTCCATTCTTACGAGCGCCGCGAGGTCGTCCATGTGCGATTCGCGCGCGAAGTGGTTGGCCGTCGCGGCCAATCCGCGGTAGGAGCCCTGTCGCAGGGGTGAAGCAACGGCATGGAATGGAGTGGTCTGGTTCGCTACCGTGTAGGGCGTTCCAATCCCCGAGCCGCCGGAATTGTAATTGTGAAATTCCCACGCCGTCAGCGTGCCATCGGCTTTCACTCCGCTGCGAATATCAATGACGCCCGCGGGGCGAAAATATGCCCACGTGAATTCCTCTTCGCGCGTCCAGACCAATTTCACGGGTTTCCCCGCAGCCCGCGCCAGCCGCGCGGCTTCCACTGCGCATTCGCCAGTGTGTTTTCCACCGTAGCCGGAGCCCATATCCGGCATCAGCACACGGACTTTGTCCTCCGCCATGCGGAATGCCTGCGCGAGCTCAGACCGAACACCGAATGGGCGCTGTGTCCCGGTCCAAACGGTCAGCTCCCCATTTTCCCAGAGGGCGACCGCCGCGCGTGGCTCCAGCGGCGCGTGCGCAATATATTCCACCGTGTATGTCGCTTCGAGCTTGTGGTCTGCCGCGGCTAGCCCCTCCGCGATGGACTCGGAGCTACTCTGTTCCTGCCCGCGCCCGCCACCGCGGTTCCCAGCTTGCAAATTCGTTTTGAGAAAAGTGAAAATCTCGCGATGGGAGGGTTGCGCCGGCCCCGCTTTCCACTCCGCGCGAATCGCAGCCAGCGCGCGCTCCGCGGTCTGCGGATCCGGCGCGGCGACGCCGACGAATTCGCCATCATGCACGGCCGTAACACCGGGAATCGCCTGCGCCATGCTCATGTCCACGGAAACGAGCGTCGCACCGAACGATGCGGGCCGCAGGATTTTTCCGTAGAGCATCCCGGGTAGCTTCTTGTCCGAGGTGTACTTGTGCCGGCCGGTGACGAAGTCGCGCCCGTCAACTTTTCCCAGCGGCTTTCCCGCCACGACCCATTGCGCGGGCGGGACCAAAGGGTCGGTTTCCGGTATTGCCTTAGCGAGCGCTTTCCCCTGCGCCAGTTGGCCGTAGGAAATTGTGCGCTTCGATTGTGGGTCAGTAATCCTCCCGCCGGCGGCCACCACGCGCGCCACGTCCACTCCCCATTGCTTCGCAGCCAGTTCGCGCAAAGTGTCGCACGCGCTGGACGCGACGCGTCTGAGTTGCATTCCCATCTGCGGAGTCGTCTGGCTGCCGAAAGTTCCCGCGTCGTACGGCGTCAACCGCGTATCGCCCATCACCATCTGAATTGACTCAAACGGGGCGTGAATCTCCTCGGCTACGACCTGCGCCAGCGAAGTCCGGATGTTCTGCCCGATTTCCACTTTGCCCGTGTAAACAATGATGGCGCCGTCTTCGGCGATGTGCAGCCACGTGGCGATGTCGCTCGGAGCCGATTGTTCCGCGCCTCTGCGACCCCCCGATTCGCCCTGTTGCCGTGCGACGGCGCCCTTGGAAATCAGGAAGATGGCAATGCCCGCGCCAAACAATTTCGTGAAGTCACGGCGGTCGAGATCAAAGTGGTGAACAGGCGGCGCGTGCAGCTCATAGCGTTCCGGCTCAATCGTTAATTCGTAAGGGAGCTTGTCATTCATATTCATTCTCCCTTCGCCGCGGGCTTCCCGCTGGTTTTCATCGCCTGCGCCGCCTGTCGTACCGCCGCCACGATGCGCGTGTAGGTGCCGCAGCGGCAAATGTTGCCCTGCATGTATTCGGAGATCTGCTCCTCGGTGGGATCGGGATTTGATTTCAGCAGCGCAACCCCACTCATAATCATCCCGGACGTGCAAAACGCGCACTGCATTGCGCCGACATCCAGAAATGCCTGTTGCAATGGATGGAGTCTCCCGTTCTGCTCGATTGCCTCAATCGTGGTGATTTGCCTCTTGCCCACCGACCCGACCGAAACCGTGCATGAATGGCGCGGGTTGCCGTCAATCAGGACCGTGCATGCTCCGCACTGGCCTTCGCCGCAACCGTATTTGCTTCCCGTCAAATCGAGTTGGTCGCGCAGCACGCTCAGGAGGGAAGTGTCGGGCGCGACGTCAATTGCGCGGGGCGCGCCATTCACCTGGATTTCTGTGATTCTTGCGGATTGTGCTGCGGTCTGCACCGGCATCAGGCACCTTTGCGCGACCTTTGAGTGGGCCGCAGGCACCCATGCTAATCCCGCGTGGCGCTCAGTTCAATGCTCGACGCCGGTCTGCCCAGGCGATCCATGGAACGGTGAGCCAGATGGCAAGCGCGCTCCACGCGAGCACCCCAGAATTTGGCGGGGGAGGGCCGAAAAGCGTGCCCAGCCACAAGCCAATCAGCACAATCATCAGAGACCAGAAGGCGTATCGGCCCACTCCATCCTTGGCTCGCGTGGCGCGAAGGTAAATCGCCATTCCCGCGGCAAGCAGCATGAACTCCAGCGCCAGCGTTATGCCCAGGGAATCCCACCAGCCAAGACCATATCGCCGCGGTAACCAGGGCGCGAGCTGCAAGTCCGGCCGGTGCACGATCCAATCCAGCGCCCAGTGGCTTGGCACCAGCGCTGCGACTACCAATGCGCCGCGCCCCGTGCCCGGCGTCTTGCGGCGCAACACGAAATATCCCAACCCCAGCACAGCGCCGAAAACTGTTTGCGTCAGCAGGCTGTGGCTGTAGGGATAGCTCGCGAAATCGAGCGGCGTGACGCGCGTGTTTCCCGGCGCGATGCGAACCGCTTCCCATCCCAGCAGAAGGAAAAGCGGCCAGAGGATGTCCGCGAATTGCGCCGCGAGGAGCAGCGTTCCCAACGATGTCTTCGGCGCAATTTTCTTCGCCGCGAGCGCGACCCCAAAATGTCCCAGAAACATTCAGTACCCTTTCAATTCTGAATCGCGGGAATCCTACAGTTCGTTGGGAACGGGGTCAACGCTTTGGTGTGTGATCAAATGAGACGCGCGGAGGGCCTTGCATTCGAGGCGGGTGAGGCGTCGCGTAAACCGCGCTTGCCACTTGCGGCAGAAAGTTGCGCCGGCGCTGACGTCGTCCATCCGGCGACCAGCCTTCGCGCGATCGAGCAGCGCAAGTCCCTGGCGCGCAAATTGTGCGGCGCGATCGAATGCGCGTGCCCGGTGCTCGAAGTGGATGGCGAGCTGCTCGCAGGCTTCAAGCGCGGCGCGGAGATGCCCGCCGTCGGATGCCGGCGCCGCAGTACCCGCTGCTGTGCGCTGTAGGATTCGTTCCAGCGTGCGTGACTGCGTCGGCGCAACCGCATTCAATTTGGCTGGCGCGCCTGGCACCGTTCCGAGGATGCTCTTCCACAATTCAACCGCTCCTGGCAGATCGCCCGCGCGTTTTGCGAATCTCGCAAGGTCGCGGCGCGCCGCTCGGTCGTGCTCAATGGGCAACCCGGCCACCAGTGCCGCCGAACATGCTTTTCGCGCGAGTGCAGGCTCCCCGCGGCGATCGAGCAAGCGCGAGAGCCCATATAGATCCAGAGGGTGATCCGTTGCGCTACTCGTCGCCTCGGCTGTCCCATCTCCGTTGGACTGCGGCCCGCCAATCATTTCAAAAATCCGCCCCGCCAGGGCGGCCAGCCCGCGCAGGTCCATCTGGTTGTGTTGGAACACGGGAACGAGCGGCTCCGCTGCTCCTCCGCGCACGTAACTGAAATAGAGTTCTGGGATCATCGCGGAATCCACGTCATTCTCTCGTGTCCAATCGAGTCGCGAGCCCGTGGAAACGCACAGCACGTGCCGCTCCAGCTCAGCCAGACGCACGGAATTGAGCCGCGGCCGCCACAATTGCCGCGCCGGATGCAGCAGGTCAAGATGCGCGGCGGGCACACGCGGCGCGATGGCGCGCGTCATGCGGAATCGCGTTTCCAGCAGCGGCCAGTCAAAACTCTTTCCGTTGAAAGTCACCAGCACGCGCCGCTTGGCCATGCGCTCGTCGAGCGCCAGCAGCAGCGAATGTTCCTCGCCGAAATCGCGCATGAAAAACTGTTCCACTTGCAGCCCGCCGGAATCCCACCAGGCGAGCCCCACAAGGAACGCATAAATTCCCGAACCTCCGGCCAGCCCCGTTGTTTCGGTATCGAGGAAGAGCCACTCGGCCGGGTCGCTTGCAAGCAGCATGTCGCGCTTCGCCGCCGATTCCTTCCCGCCATTCGGCAGCAGGAGCCGCAACGCGCGCCGAGCGCGCTCATCCATCTTTGTTAGGCAAGGTTCGGGAGTCGCATACCATCGCCGGATTGAGAGGTGCTCGCCGTAGCGGTTGCGCTCCGCTGTCGCGCCCAGCAACCGCGCAAACTCACTTGCATCGCGGGGGGCTTCACTCTCAGTGTCGCCCCGGCGCCGAACCGGGCGCAATGCCCCGATTCTCGCGAATTTGTCTTTGGTCTTGTCCGCTGGGATCATGGCCATGGGGAGTTTCAGTTTGGCTCCGCCGAAGTTCCCAGACAGTCAAGAATCGCCAGCGCGGCCTCTTTGATGTGCTCGCTGTGCTCGCCCGTCGGGCCGATGCACGATGGGCATCCCTTCTGGCATGTGCAGCCGGCAATCAGCTCACGTGTTTTGCGCAGCAGCAATCCATGCGCATGAAACAGCGGTTCGCTGAACCCGATTCCGCCGGGATAATTGTCGTAGAGATAGAGGTTTGGCTCGAAGAATTCCTTCTCCGGCGCCCCTTGTTTCAACGCTTCCAGGTCCGGAGCGGGTTCCCATCCATCGGGGGCTACGCCGGGCGACGGCGGCCGCTCGCCGATCGCCACCGCCAAGTCGTGTGCATCACACATCAGAAGCAGCGTGGCCACGCTGTGCATGGCGTAGAGCAGTCCACGCATCCCGTCCTGCCGCTCGCTGATGGGGTAGGGAAGCGATTCCACGAGCGCGCGGTCGAGAGTCGTCCAGCACGCCGTCGTATGCATTTCATTTTCCGGCAGCTCCAGCTGGCCCGCGCCGATATTTTCGTGTGTGAAAAACTTTATCTTCTTGAATCCGACGACTTGTGAACGCACTAATACGTCGCCGTGAGACCGGGCGGCGTGGAGGTCCCGGCCTTTCGCTTCGCCGCCCGCAGTGAGGCGCGCTTGGTCCGCAATCTCCAGCACGCGCACCTGCGTGTAGCGGATCGCATCGGTGTAGTAATCCACGTCCACGCGCTTCACGTAGGCCTTGCGCTCCGCGAAATCCATGCGTTCCACGTGGTATTGCTCGCCCTGGTGCAGATAAATTGCTTTGGGATGCACGGTTGTGAGCGCGCTCGAAAAATCCACTTCGCCGATCACCTCCGGCGTGCCGGTAATGTCCACGATGACGAAATTATCCGAGGTGACCGACCGCAGGCTCACCGCATCGGCGGGATAGGCCTCCTGCGTCCAGTGCCAGTGGTCGCCCGTCTTGTGCAGATATCCGGCCTCGGCCAGGCGGTCGCACAGCGCGGGTAGGTCCACGCTTCCAATTTTTTCTTCCTTGGATATGGGCAGCTCAAACGCCGCGCACTTGACGTGGTTGACCAGGATCTCCAGATTGTCCGGTTGGATATAGGCATGTTCCGGCGAGCGGCCGAAGAAATAATCCGGGTTGCGGACAACATACTGATCCAATGGTGAAGAGCTCGCCACCATCACTGCGCAGGAGCTCCCGCTGCGGCGGCCGGCGCGGCCCGCCCTCTGCCACGTGGAGGCAATCGTCCCCGGATAACCAGCCATCACCGCCACGTCCAGCGAGCCGATGTCGATGCCCAATTCCAAAGCATTCGTCGAGACTACGCCGCGAATTCGCCCTTCGCGCAGTCCGCGCTCAATCTCCCGCCGCTCCCCCGGGAGATAGCCGCCGCGATACCCGCGCACATTTTGCGGCGACCCCGGTGAAGTGGGAAACGCCTGTTGCAAATAGGTGAGCAGGACTTCGGTGTGCAGGCGGCTGTTCGCGAACACAATCGTCTGGAGGCTTCGCTTCAGGAACTCCTGCGCCATCCTCGAAGTCTCATTGATGTAGCTTCGCCGGATGCCCAGGTGCCGGTTGACCACCGGCGGGTTGTAGAAGACGAACACTTTTTCCGCGGCCGGCGCCCCGTTTCCATCCAACACTTCCACGTCACTTTCAATCAGGCGCGCCGCCAGCTCGCCCGGATTCGCGATGGTCGCGGAGCAGCAAATGAATTGTGGCGTCGAGCCATAGAAATTCGCGATGCGCCGCAACCGCCGCAATACGTTGCAGAGGTGGCTGCCGAAGACGCCGCGGTAGGTGTGCAGTTCGTCGAGGACGATGTAACGCAGGTTCTCGAACAGCCTTTGCCACTTCGTGTGGTGCGGCAGAATCCCCGTGTGCAGCATGTCCGGATTGGTCAGGACGATGTGCCCTTTCTCGCGGATGGCCCGGCGCGCATCGGAGGGAGTGTCGCCGTCATACGTGAACACTCCGAAGGCGTTGTCCATGCGCTCCGCAAGGTCGTGCAGCTCCGCGAGTTGATCCTGAGCCAGCGCCTTGGTGGGGAAGAGGTAGAGTGCGCGCGCGTCCCTGTTTTCGAGCACCGCGTTCAGCACCGGCACGTTGTAGCAAATCGTTTTGCCGCTCGCTGTCGGCGTCACCACAACAATGTTGCGCCCCGCGCGCACTGCCTCCGCCGCGGCAGCCTGGTGCGTATAGAGCTGCCGGATACCCTTTGCGGCGAATGCAGCGCGCAGTTCCGGCCGCACCCACTCCGGCATGGCCGCCCAGGCCGCCTCCCGCGCGGGGATGTGGTGCACGGCGGTGATGACCTCGCCAGACGCATCGCGCGCGGCGAGTTGCTCCACAATCTCGCGCACCCGCGCCAGAGTATCTTTGCTGGTTCGCACCGCCAGTGAATTCGACATGGTCTTGTGCCTAGACCCTGCTTCGCTTTTTGTTCGCTAACGATAACACTCGCCCAAATTCGCCGCAACCCTTTTTCCGGCTACCATCTGTCGCAACATACAAATTATCAATCACACCCAATCCCAACCTCCCGCCTAATCATCCTTGGGAGGCCACAGAAGGCTCTGCCGCGCCTCCCGCGCGCAGGACGAGCATCCCTCCCAGCGCGGTCATCAACGCCGCGTATGCGAATCCTGCTGCGGGAGAAACCGCGGACCACAAGAACCCGACAATAATGCTCGAGAAGAAATCCCCCACGCCGTTCACAGTCGCCAGCACTCCGTAACCGGTGGCGCGGATCTCTCGCGGCAACAAATCAGCCGCGAAACTTTTCTCGAGCGTGTCATGAATCGCCACGTAGAGCCCCGCCACGCCGAACAAGGCTATCAACTCCGGCAAATGTGGCGGAGCGAAAATGAATCCCAACGCAGTTCCGGCCGCAAGCAAATACCCGAATGCCAGAATCTTTCGTCGTCCGATCTTGTCGCCCAGGATTCCGGCGGGGTAACACGCGGCAGCGTAGATAATATTGTGAAAGGTGAAGAGCGCAATGGAGATTGCGCCAGCCCGCACGGTGCCATATTGCGGCGCGAGGATCTGCGCAGCGCGAAGAATCAGCAGCGTGTGCGCGAAATCTCCCAATCCGAATAGTCCCACAGCCATCATGAACCGCCGGAACTCGCGCGGCAGCCTTGCGATACTTGCAGTAAAGGGCAGGGCGACATGTTCGCCCGAATGCACACTCGCAGGGACGAGCGCCGCAAAGGCCAGCACGGCCAGGACACCCGGCACGAGCGTCCAGCGCATCGCGATGGCAACACTCGTCGACGCCGCCAGCGCCGCCGCCCCGGCAGGCCCCAATATCGCGCCGATGGTATCCATCGTTCGCTCGAAGCCGAATGCCCGGCCGATCTGCGCATGTTCCACGCTGTCGGAGAGCATCACGTCTCGCGCAGGTCCGCGCGCGCCCCGGCCCATCCATCCC
>JBGOTC010000024.1:0-17951 GCA_041476305.1 Terriglobia bacterium | reverse complement strand
GCTAGCACAATAGACGGCGGGAAAACTTGGCGGGTGGCCCATGTTCGTCCCAAACTAGGGAACAGCCTGTGATGAGGCTGTCGAACCATGGGGTCTTACAGCTCTCAATTCGAAAAAGTGATCTCTCTCTCCCTCCCGCAATCGTCCGCCATAGCCAGTCATTCGGCGACGGAGGATTCGAAAACCTTTCCCAATTCAGTCCTCCCACCCGCCCATATATTGAAGCGGACAGATTGTGGCAACAATTCCAGAAGCAATTGGACGATGAGCGAAAGAAGAGGCAGAACTGCCCCAATGGCAACGCTTGCAAGAAATAATATGGTGGCGTGAGATCAGAATGAGAAAAGGCATGACCGTACGAGCGTTGGGTTTCTCACTTGCGATCGTCAGTTGCTTGACGTTTCTAGAACATATTATTGAGTCAGTGATACCATTCTATTTATTATTTCCTGGACTAGAGATATCACTAATGATAACAGGGGGGCACGGGGGCACTGAGCTAGAAGAAAAACTTGGGTTCGTGACTGGTTTTATTCTGAACACTGGCGTTTATTTTGTAATGATCGCGGGGATCCTATTGCTCCGTAACCGCAGAAAGAACAAGGGCACACCCTAACCTAGACCCCCGAGGTGCGGGGAGCGCTCCCTCTCAAACCGAATAGCTATCCGCCTCTCCCCTTCCCGTTCGAAGAGTCTTCCCAATTCAGTCCTCCGATTCGAATACCAATCAGTAATCTCCTATTGACATCTATTTACCTTCATACTAACATGCTCCATGCTTCCGTTTCCCTTTTGCACAGAAGCCCGTCGAAGGCTCACGATCCTGCACACCTTCGACAATCCTTCGTCAAAAATGCCCTAAGTCCTTTAGAATGCGCAGTTACGGATTTCGCGTCTGTAACTCCTTTAGATAGCGCAGTTACAAATATTGCCGCATCTATCTCACAACACGAGACTTTAAGCCCGTTTAGAATGAACAGTTACAGAATCCACATCCGTAAGTCCTTTAGAATGCGCACTTACAAAGGCAATAATATACTTGACTCAGGAGAGTGGTTAGAGCAAGCATATTAGCGATTGCCGAGAAAGGGAAAGTGCATGATTGGAAATATTACTGGATGAACAGCGAAGTCTGATAGATTTTCTCGGAGAACGTGTGTCAATTCTTTGGAAGGATTGGCCTACTCCTATGGACGTTACAACAATCGAATCAAACGGTAATACCATATCATTCAGTCTGACTGGGATTTGCCCGCACTGCGCGAGACAAACAGTGCTCGTAATATTCCCCGCGACCGTCTACAAAGAGGATGTTCACGACAAATTTACAAAATGTTTGGGGCAGGACATTGCGGCCATCACTCGCTGTCCAGGTTGTCGAAAATTCGTATTGGCGGTCGTATGGAGAGATACGGGGGCACACACTGGACAGCCAAGTACCCAGAAATTCTCCTACAAGGCTCATTACCCAATAGGGTTACCCGACGATTCAATCGAAGATGGCATACCAAGAGAAATTGGTGAAGATTTCAAAGAAGCCTTACGTTGCAGGTTTGTGAATGCTTTCAAGGCAGTAACCTGCATGTGCGGTAGAGCCTTAGAAGCCAGTTGCGCCGAGCAGCGCGCCACAGGCAGAACTCTACAAGACAAAATAGATTCTCTTGCCGAGAAGGGAGTAATCACAAATTCCCTGAAGAACATGGCTCATCGCATTAGGATTACACGCAATCGCGGGGCACACATACCCGAAGATCAAGAAGAAGAACTTCAGACTCCGGGGAAAGAGGAGGCTGATGCGCTGATAGAGTTCACACGCGAATACTTTCATCATGTTTATACGATGCCCTTCAAAGAAAAGAAATTTACAGAAAAACTTCCGAACGCCGACGACTCATGGAAGGACCGATGAAATCAAAAGCATACAAGAACTTTGAGGATTTGGCTGGAAAGGTAATCTCTGTCCCACATGACGACTTGAAAACCAAGCTAGATGCCGAGAAAGCAGCAAAGAAACGGAAGAAGATTAGGCGTTCTTCCGCTTCCCGCGTGGCAGACGCGTAGGGTTAATTGAACGCGGCGGCCCCCACCTTGCCAGTCAATTCGGCGTAGGTGAGACGCTTATCGAACAGTTGAGAGGTCACTTGCTCGAATCGTGCGGCATCTCCGCGAGGTTGTTTCCGATTGTTGTACCGGAATACTTGCTCACTCAAATACCGTTCCAAGTGGAATGGTTCGACGCTGACATAGGTTCCCTTGATAGACCGCTTCAAGAGGCTCCAGAAGTTTTCGAGTCCGTTAGTGTGAACGCGCCCGCGAACATATCCGGTTGCGTGGTCAATCACTTCATGCGCGTACCGAGCATTCAATCCCTGATAGGACAGAAGCGCATCGGTAGCGATGAAGGTGTCATTCTTAACGTGCTTCACGATCTCACCTTGAACCGCGTGCTTGCGGCGATTCGGTACGACAGTGGCGCGGACTTCACCGCCGCGTTCAAGGATTCCGAAAACGGCGGTCTTGTCCTTGACTCCGCGCACGGTAATCATTCGCTTGTGTTTGTCAGCGTGCATGAATCGAGCCGCGCCGCCAACGAAAGTTTCATCCGCTTCAATTTCTTTGTTCTTCCCGCCGAGTTGCCGTGTTGCGATGGTCTGCATGGCGAGACGGATACGGTGGAGCATGAACCATGCGGATTTCTGAGTGACGCCGATGGCCCGCGCAATTTCGTAGGAGCTAACCCCGTTCTTACAGTTTGCAATCATCCAGACCGCAACGAGCCACTTGTCCAATCCGAGCGCGGAGTCCTCAAAGATGGTTCCGACTTTTGCGCTGAACTGTTTGCGAGCGTGAGCGGACTTGCACTCCCACAGGCGGCGAGTGGGGAGATAGCGGACTTCTTTGCTCCCGCAAGTGGGGCAGATAACGCCTTTGGGCCAGCGCCGAGCAACCATGAACTTGAGGCAGTTGGCGGGATTGCTGAAATGGATGATTGCTTGTTGGAGTGTCTTGGGCTTTTTCATGTCGTTCACCTGAACCAAATGTACCAGAAACGGGTTACTGAGTCAAGTATATTATTGCCCTTACAAAAATATGGGGGAGGGGGGTGTTTCCGCACCTATAGCATGTGCGGGCCGACGGCGGGACTTTCGCATGCTACTGCATGCGCCGTCCGACGGGGTGCGTTGTGCTGCAGCCCCGCGGACGCCAAGGAATGCTTCGCTGCATCGACACAGCACTGCAATAATGGGGAGCTTGCAGGTCCGGTCATCAGTCCAAATCAACTCCCGGGGATTTCACGCAGGCGGCCATTAGCGACATCATAGACAAAGCCCCGTACCGCAACTTCCTTCGGGATCCAGGGATGGCTGCGCAGTTTCTGCAATTGGTGGCGCACATTTTCATCCACGTTTTGGAATGCGTAAAAGAAGGCGGGAGAGACGGCGGCCGTCCCGGAACTGTTTTGAATTCGGGCGCGCAGGTCCTGCTCCGTCGCGAGCATCAGGCCGCAATCGGTGTGATTGATCACCATGAATTCCCGGGTGTCGAGCAGGTAATGCGAAATCAGGAGCGAGCGCAGGGCGTCTTCCGTGACGATGCCGCCCGCGTTGCGGATGATGTGCGCGTCGCCCGTCTTCAATCCCAGGGTCTGGATCGAAAGGCGCGTATCCATGCACGTGAGGATGGCGAGCCTGCGCTCGGGCCGCGGAGTCAACCTGCGCAATTCATGCGTGCGCGAATAAACTTCGTTTGCCGCCAGGACTTCGTCAATGACGCTCATAGGGCAAGAAGCTTAGCAAAAGAAAGGCAGAATGGCTCCCGTTCGCCGGAGCCGCTTGTGATTGCTTGAACAGTTGACACACATTCGGGCTGTGGCCAGAATTCCGCTACGTTGAACCCATGATCCCCGCAGACAAAGCCGCCGATTCCGTTTTCGCGCAGGGTCTGTTGCGTTCGGACCGTCTCCTTTCCGTGGACCTGCTCCGCGGGTGCGTCATGATCATCATGGCGCTCGACCACACGCGCGATTTCTTCACCTATCCGCGGCCCGCGCCCGAATTTCTGCCTACCGCCACCGTTGGGCTCTTCTTCACCCGCTGGATCACACACTTTGTGGCGCCCACATTCTTCTTCCTCGCCGGCGCGGGCGCCTTTCTTTCTATCGGCCGCGGAAAAAGTGTGGCGCAGGTATCGCGGTTTCTCTGGACGCGAGGGCTATGGCTCGTCTTCCTGGAATTGACGGTGATTGGCTTCGGCATGAGCTTTCAGTTCGGCAACGCCATCGGAGAAGTCATCTGGGCGCTGGGCTGGAGCATGGTGTTCATGGGCGCGCTGGTGCGCCTGCCGGTGAAGTGGGCGGGGATTATCGGCGTTGCCATCATCGCTCTGCACAATCTTCTCGATCACATTAATCCGGCGAGCTTCGGCAAGCTCGCGCCGCTGTGGACATTTCTTTACGTCCCCGGCGTGGTGCCCGCACCGCGCATCCAGTTTTTCTTTATCGCCTACACCGTCATCCCCTGGCTGGGACTGATGGCCGCGGGCTACGCATTCGGCTCCATGCTGCGCGGTTCGCCGGGGCGCCGCCAGCGCGCCGCCTTCCGCTGGGGAGTGTTTGCCACTCTCGCATTCCTCCTGCTCCGTGTGACGAATCTCTATGGCAATCCACCGGCGAATCTCGGGTTTGGAATTCCATTTGGCGCCGGGCCATGGATCCACGGAAAAACGTTCGCGCTCACGGTCATTTCATTCTTCAACGTGTCCAAGTATCCGCCCTCGCTCCAGTTCGTACTCATGACGCTCGGCCCCGCGCTCCTGGCGCTGGCATGGATTGACCGCCTCACGCAGTCCGGCCGCCTGAATTGGCTCGGCCGCATCCTGCTGGTGTACGGGCGCGTGCCGCTCTTCTATTTCGTGCTTCACATTTCTCTGATTCACCTCATGGCTGTGCTTGCGGCGATGTTCATGCACCAACCGTACGGGCAGATGCTGCACGGCGGCGTTCTGGCCTCGCCGCGCGAAGCGGGCTACGGCCACGGCCTTCCGTTCATTTACCTGATGTGGGTGACGGTGGTGGTCTTGCTCTACTGGCCCTGCGCCTGGTTTGCGGGAGTGAAGGCGCGTCGCAAGGATTGGTGGCTCAGTTATCTATAGGCGTGGCGTGTTCCGCAAAGATCCTGCAGCACGCTAATCCCGTTTCTTTCCTTCCGCGACACACTTCACAGTTTTTTCGATTCGCGAAGCGCGTGTTTCCGGCCGCTTCGCTTCCACGACGTACTCGACGTAGGCCTTGCGATGTGAAGGCGCGAAGGCGTTGAAGTTGGCCAGGGCCTTGCGATTTTTCGCCAGCGCTTTTTTCAGGTCGCTCGGAACAGTGACGGTGCGCGGCGCGGTGTCTTGCTCCAATTCCATGCGCACGGTCTTGCCCTGGCCGGCCCCGGCGCCCTGCATCATGGCCTTGTTGACCATCATGGTGTGCCCGCCCTTGCCATCCGGAAAAATCGAAGTGCGAAAGGCGAAGCCGTTCATTTTCCCGCGCACGGAAACACGCGCGCGATTTCCCCATACTTTATTCACATCGAAGGGGATGCGCATGAATGACCAGGCGCCTCCCGGGCCCTGGGCGACAATCTTCCCGCGGAAGCGCTTCTTCGACATGGTCCGTCTCCTCCGTACCTATCCGTTCGTAGCGGCAAAAAATGCAAGCATGCGGCGGACGCCCTCGCGAAAAGTACTTTCGGGCGTGATCAAGCTCAAGACAAGAAATCCATCCTGCGGAAAATCGAAGAAGCGGCCCGGGTGCACGAGCACGGATTGCTCCTGAAGCAACCGGATGGCGAGCTCCTCATCGGGCCCTGTTGCCGGGCCGCGCAGCACCGCGTACCAACCGCCCTGGCGCTCCAAACGCGTAAGCAGCTTCTGCCCAGTGAGGGCGCTATCCAGATGCGCGAGGTTCGCCGCGATTCTCGACTGCAATTGACTCTGCATCCGATCGCGCAACCCGAGCAGCTTCGGCGCCGCGAGCTGCACAGGCGTGCCCGGGGACAAATAAGTGTCGGCGACGATTTCGAGCCGCTCGAGCGCGGCGCGCACCAGCGGCTCAGACCCGCTCGTAACGAGCCACGCGAGTTTCATCTGCGGCAACGCGGAAATTTTGGAAAGCCCGCTCAGCGTGAAGGTCAGCGGGCTTGTGCCGGATGTGACAGATGTGTCGAACGCAAAGGACGCGTGCGGTTTGGAATCTTCCGCATAATCCAGAAACACCTCATCCGCGACAATAGCCATTCCCCGCGCCTCGCAAACCTCGCGCAACGCCGCTGCTTCCGCCGGCGAAACGAAAGATCCGGTCGGGTTGTTGGGATGCACAACGAGCACCGCGCGCGTGCGCGTGGTGACCGCGGCACGCAGCGCGGCAATATCCATCTGCCAGCCGTGGTCGTACTGGAGCGGATAGGGCACAAGCCGGACGTCGTTCAATCCGGCGACGTATTCGAGCAGCGGATAACTCGGCGCGGGAAAAAGGACTTCCTCTCCCGGTTCACAGAGCAGACGAAAGATGTAGCTGTAGGCTTCGCTGGTGCCCGCGGTGAGAATGATGCGCTCCGGGTCCACGCTCCCGGAGCAAACTCCAAATCCGGGGCGCCCGGCATAGTAGGAGGCCACCGCTTCGCGCGCGGAATGCATCCCCTTGCTTTCGGGGGTGTACTGCAGCGCGCGTGGATCCGCAAAACTACTGAGGATTTCGCCTTTCGGGTACTCAAAATCACAATCGGTGGGATTGGAGGCCGTCAGATCGAGCAGCACTTTTCCACTGCGGCGATGAGCTTCCAGCGCCTGCGTGAAGCGGTTCTGCTCCAGCTTCCAATTCGTGCGCGAGGCAAACATGGCGTCAGGCCCGCAGTATACAGGCTCGTGTTCTACCGCTCCCACTCTAAGGTTTATCGCTGCGGCCGCGCCGGCACTCGGCCAGCGGATTTCTAAATCTCTAAATGAATTCGCATCACGCCGGATTGGTGAATTTCGCCATCACGAGCCCGGCGAGCCCCCACCCAATTGCGAGATCGAGAAACAGGACCGCGGTGTAGCCGGCGGAAAAGCCCCACCACGCCCAGTTTGGCAGGCCCACCAGGATGCCGGCAATCAACGCGATCATGACCGTCAATCCCAGTCGTTTTCCGTAGGTCGTGCCGGGGATCATCAAGAGCAGGCAGGAGATGAAGAGCGCGCCGACGAGATTGATGATACCGCCGTTCACATACAGCATCGGAGAAGCCATGTCCATCCCCTGCGCGCGGACCGCCGCGAACACGACGGGGCCATTTTTCATGCGGTCCATCATGGCTTTTTCCTGCGCCGCCTTGTCGCCGTTCCCCAGGTTCTGTTCTCCGCCGGGCAGAAGATAGTTCCCGGATTTCGGCGCATTGGCGCGAATCGCCGCGGTGACCGCGTCCTCGTTTGTGAACGAAAGAATCGGATGCCAGTTCAGGAGACTCCACGAGGCAAAACCCCAGGCAAAAGAGATCAAACCTCCCAGCAAAGTGGAAAGCAGGATTTTCTTGAGCGCCACGGTGTTTCTCCTTTCCTTTGAAATCCGCCGTTCACTTTAGACTATCGCGATGAAAGCACATAACTGTTGCCGTCCGGATCCTTGAATGAAATGAATGTCCCCCAGGGCATTTTCTCCGGGGGGCCGTCCATTTCCACTCCGCGCTGCAGGAATTCCTGGTAGGTCTTGTCAATGTCGTCGGTGAAAAATGAAATGTGAGAAAAGCTTCCGATGTGGCTCTTGTGCTCATCCGGCGTGAACAGCACCACGCCGGATTGCGCGCCGGGGATGCCCAGCTCGATCCAGCGCTGCTCGCCGAAGGGCTGGTCGGTGAGAATGGTGAATCCGAGTTTTTCCGTGTAGAAGGCCAGCGCGCGGTCCTGGTCCGTCACAGGAATGCTGGCGAACTTGATTCCCTTGATCATGTTCTCTCCTCCTCGAAATCCCTGGAAAATTGGAGCGGCGGGCATGCTAGCCGCATTGGCGGGCCTTGACAATCCCATTTCGTGCGCTAAAGTGGCGATTACTATAGTAGTGAATAACAATGAAGGGCGGGGTCGCGCGCCGATGAAACCAACGTCGTGGCTGCGGATGGATGGTTACGTGGTGGACGTCTTGATGCGCGACCTGGTCGGCCACGACCACAGTCCCGCGGCGTTCCTTGTCTATCTCTCGCTCTACGCAGAAACGCACGGAGCCGGCCGGCGCAGTACGCGCGTCAGCCTGGCAAGACTCGCCGAGCGCGCCGGTCTCTCCAAGAGCGCGGTGCAAGCGGCGCTGCGCATCCTGCTCCGGCGTCAACTCGTGAAGGCCCACCACGCTTCGCGCACGGCGGTTCCGGAATACGGAGTCCTGCGGCCGTGGGCGCGCTAAATACTCAAAAAAATTGGATTACCGGTTTTTCTTGTCGGATTCGACCCGGCCGTCGCGGATGGTGACGGTGCGCCAGGCGTGCGCGGCGATGTTGGGGTCGTGTGTGACGAGGATGATGGTGTTCTTCTGCTCGTGAAGATGCTCAAACACTCCCAAGATTTCTTCGCCGGTCTTTGAATCAAGGTTGCCCGTGGGCTCGTCGGCCAGCAGGATGGAGGGCCTGTTCACCAGCGCGCGCGCAATGGCCACGCGCTGGCGCTGTCCGCCGGAAAGTTCGTTGGGCTTGTGGTACATGCGGTCGGCCAGATCCACAATCTGCAGCGCTTCTTTGGCGCGGGCCATGCGCTCTTCCGATGGCGTGCCGTTGTAGATTAACGGCAGCTCAACGTTGTGAAGCGCGCTGGCGCGGGGAAGCAAATTGAAAGTTTGGAAAACGAAGCCGATTTCCTTGTTGCGAATGTAGGCGAGCTCATCGTCATCCAACTCGCTCACCTGGCGGCCCGCCAACCAATATTTTCCGCTGGAAGGAGAATCCAGGCAGCCGATCAGGTTCATGAGCGTGGACTTGCCCGAACCCGAAGGGCCCATGATCGCAACGTATTCACCGCTGCGGATCTCCAGGTCCACGCCCTGCAGCGCGCGGACCTCTTCGGTGCCCATCTGATACACCTTGGTCAGGTTTTCGGTCTTGATGGCCAGCCCCTGGTCCACCAGGTCCTGGCGATAGCTTTCCGAGGCAGTTTCCACGGGCATGCGAGAGTTCCCCTTTTGCTTAGACGCAGCTCAGGTCGTTTCCGACCCTGAAGTTGGGGTGGAGTTGTCCACTTTAACAGGGGTATTGGGCCGCAGCGTCCTTAGAGCCTTATAGCTGCCGGTGACGATCTGGTCGCCTTCCTTCAATCCGCTCACGACTTCGATGTCGGTGATGCCCGAAATCCCCGTCGTCACTTGCACAAACATGGCCTTGCCGTCGCGGATGACGAATACGCCCTGAATGTCGTCCTTCTTTGAATCGGGAGTACCCGGTTCCACAGGCTTTGCCGCCGCCAGCGTGACGCTCGAATCGCCCGCTCCGCCCCGCCCGGCTGCCGCCTTTGTGGCATCTTCGAGCTGCTTGCGCGAACGGATGGCCAGCGCCTGAATCGGAATGGCCAGCGCGCCTTCCTTTTCGGCGGTAACAATCTTGGCCGTGGCGGAAAGGCCCGGCCGCATGCCGGTCGGCGGATGGTCCAGAATCACGGTGACCTTGAAATCCTTCGCTTCTTGCGAACCGGTGGTGGATTGCGTGGTGGCGAGCCCGGAACTCCGAAGCACCGCCTGCGTGCCCACTTCTCCCACCTTGGCGGTGAAGACCTGGCCGGGCAGCGCGTCAATGGTCACTGTCGCTTTCTGGCCGGTGCGCAGGTTGATGATGTCCGTCTCGTCCACTTTCACCTCGGCGGTGACCACGGACATGTCCGAGATGGTCATCAGGTAACTGCCCGTGGCGTTCTGGATACCCGGGACGACGTTTTCGCCTACGCGCACCGCGATGTAAGTGACCACGCCGTCAATCGGCGCGCGGTAAGTGGTCTTGTTCAGGATGTCGCGCGAACGGATCAGCATGGCCTGGTTCTGGCTCACGATAAATCCCGCGCGCTCCATATCCGCTTTGGATTGCGAGACTCGCGCGTTGGCGGAATTGACTGCCGCCACCGCGGAATCAAAGGCTGCTTTCCTCGAATCGTAATCCTGCTTGGGGATCAAACCCTGCGTGTACAGGCTCTGCCCGCGGTCCCAATCCAGTTGCGCCTTGCTCAGGTTTGACTGGGATGACTTCAGATCTGATTGCGCGGCGGCATAGCTGGCCTTGGAGGATTCCAGGGCCGATTCCACGGAGCTGATGCCCGCGGTCTGCGCCTGCACCTCGGCGGCGGGCTGCGTGCTCTCCACCCGCATCAGGATGTCGCCGCGTTTCACGTGGTCGCCCTCTTTGGCGGGGATGTCAATAATCCGCCCGATTCCCTCCGCCAGCACGTTCGTGTAGGTCTTCGGTTTCACTTCACCCGAAGCGGTTACCTGGGTCACCAGATGCAGCCGCCCGACCTTCGCGGATTGCACCGTGACCACGTCCTTGTTCGCCTGCTTCACGCTGTAGGAGACAATGCCTCCAGCGACCACAAGCACTCCCACACCAATTGCAACCTTTTTCCATGCCTTCATTTGAGATTCTCTCTTTGTGATTCCAGGGGCTCCACTGCGATCCCGACCGCCCCTACTCTATCCATACGCTTTTGCTCGGGCGAAAGTTTCTCCCGGCCGTTCCAAATTGAAGTGCCCATTGGAGTAACCGGAGCGCAACCTACGACCTGAATCGTGTGGAACGCCACGCCTGAGGTATAGACGTTGGGAACTCAACCAGAGTTTTCATTCTAGGCGATTTTTCTTCCGTTGGAAAGGGCCAGCGCTCGTAGGGGGTAACGCATCGGGGGAATCCTGGTTTCTTGGGCAAGCGGGACGGGCAACCCCCACCTAACCCCTGTAATCTAAGGGCAATATCGAAAGAATCCCGGGGGAATCGGTGGTTGACGCATACCCGACAGGGGCTTAAAATCTCTACTGTTCCCAATGGGAGAGGTGTCTCTATGAAGTTACTTAGCCGTCTGGCATGGATGGGCTTCGTTTCCTCGATTCTGCTGGTCCCAGGCCTTATGGGGCAGACCCCTCCTCCACCTCCCCCGGGCAATTCCGGCCAATCCGACAAAGATAAGCAGGCCCAGAACAAGAACAACAAGGATCCTCGACAGCAAAATACGCGCCTGACCAAGGATCAGATCAGGAAGTTGGAAAAGGAACTGGGTAACGCGTACAAGGAATGGCTCGAGGGTGAAGTGCCGCTCATCATCACCGATGCGGAAAAGGAAGCGTTTTTGCGGCTTTCCACCAACGAGGAGCGCGAACAGTTTATCGAGCAATTCTGGCTGCAACGCGACCCCACTCCCGACACTCCCGAGAACGAATTCAAGGAAGAGCACTACCGCCGTATCGCCTACGCCAACGAGCACTATGCTTCCGGCATCCCGGGCTGGAAAACAGATCGCGGCCGCATCTACATCATCTGGGGCAAGGCCGATACGATTGATTCACACCCCGCTGGCGGCCCGTATCATCGAACGAATGAAGAAGGTGGCGGCTCGACTTCCACTTTCCCGTTTGAAGTCTGGCACTACAACTACCTGGATGGAATCGGAAACAACATTAACCTGGAATTTGTGGATCCCTCGGGCTCAAACGAATATCACCTGACCACCGACCCCGGTGAAAAAGATGCGCTGCTGCACATTCCCGGCGCGGGCTTGAGCGAAATGGAAATGTATGGTGAGGCTTCCAAAACGCAGCGGTTCAACCGGCCCGATGGGACCACCAGCCCGGTCTCGATGTACGACGTTCCCGGAAAAAACAACGAGTTCGACCGCTACCAGCTTGCCTACAAAGTTTTCATCGCTCCGCCCCCGGTTAAGAACAAGGACTTGCTGGAAGTGGTCACCGCGCGCATCGTCCGAAATCAGCTCCCGTTTAACTACCATTTCGATTTCCTGAAAATTACCACCGGCTCCGTCATGGTCCCCATCACCGTTCAAATCGCCAACCGCCAGCTGACCTTCCAGGAAAAAGACGGCGTGCATTCCGCCCAGCTGAATCTGTTTGCGCGCATCAGCACCCTCAGTGGCCGCGTGGTGCAGACATTTGAAGACACCATCTCAAAGGATTTTCCCGACTCCCTGTTCCAGAAATATCTCACGCGGCAATCCGTGTATCAGAAGATCGTGCCGCTGCGCCCCGGGCTCTACAAGCTGGATATCGTCCTCAAGGACGTGCAGAGCGGGAACGTGGGCGTCATCAACACCGGGCTGCAGGTCCCGCGTTTCGAGGAAGAAAAGCTGGATACCAGCACATTGATCCTTGCGGATGATATTCAAAGCGTGCCCGCCAATCAGGTGGGCATTGGCCAGTTTGTCCTCGGCGAAGTGAAGGTCCGCCCGGAACTCAGCCACGAGTTTTTCTCCGACCAGAAAATGGGGATGTATCTCCAGATCTATAACATCAAGGTGGACGAGACCACTCACAAGTCGAACGTGACGGTGCGCTTCCGCATCACCCGCGGCGATCAGGAAGTCTTCAACACCACGGAAACTTCCGAAGAGTTTAGACAGACCGGTGACGAGCTGACCATTCACAATCTTCTCCCCCTCGCCACCTTTGCTCCGGGAAAGTACAAGCTGCAAATCATCATCAACGACCAGCTCGCCAACCAATCGCTTACGCGTGAGGCGGAATTCACTGTCAAGCCGCCCGCGCAAACACGCGCCGCAGCGAATTGACGCGCAAGAGGAGGCCATGATGGCTCACGCACTGCGCTCCCGGGGACGGTCGTTTATTGCCGGATTGACGCTGGTTTTTGCCCTCCACGCGGCATTCGCGGGCGGCGCTGCTGCGGCCACGAATTACGGCAAGATCTCCGGCGTTGTGGTGGATCCCTCCGGCACGCCGCAGATGGGCGCCACGGTCACGCTGATTGCCGAGGGTTTGAACGCGTCTTTTCATGCCCAACTGTTCACCAATCAGCACGGCGCCTTCAGCAATCCCAAAATCCCCACCGGCAATTACGAAGTGCGTGTCTCGCTCACCGGGTTCCTTCCAAGAATTCAGCGGCACATTCGCGTGGTTGAAAACCTGACCACCGTCGTGAAGGTTGAGCTCGCCACTGTTTTTGCATCCCTCGACCGCTTGCGCCGCGGCCCGGAATCTCCATCGGGCGCCGACGATTGGAAGTGGGTCATTCGCGCGTCCGCCGCCACCCGCTCCGTATTGCAATGGGCGGATGCAGGGCAGACCGCCGCGAGCGGGCCTGCGGATGGAATGGGTGAAGCGGCGCGGCCTCGCGCGCACGCGCAGGTGGAACTCGCCAGCGGCTCGCGCCACCCGGGCTCCATTTCCAACCGCCCGGATGCGCCCTCCACTGCCATCGCCTATGATCAACCCATCGGCAATTCGGGACGCCTGCTTTTTGCCGGCCAGGTGAGCTATGGCCACGCCGTACCCGCCGCGGGCATCGCCACAATCTGGAAGCCCGCGGGTGATGCGCCGGGTGGACCGGTCACTGAAATGGTTTTTCGGCAGACCTGGCTGGGCGCGGATAACCTGATTTTCCGCGGGGAGCGCATTTCCCATCGCGGCTCGCTCGATATCGGCCGCCACGCCACTTTGCGTTACAGCGGCGAAATTATCTCCGCACAGCTCGGGCACAGCACACAAACGATTCGTCCCGGCGCGGAACTTGTGGTCCGAATTTCAGACAACTGGCTGGCCAATGTGATGGTCATCTCCGGCGGAGCCGCAAGTCCACTAATTTCCGGTGCAGCCCCCGCCAGCGCCATCACCGCGCTCGATAGTTTTCCCGTGCTGATGTTGAGCAAGGGCCGCCCGGTGCTCGAAGGCGGCTGGCATGAAGAGATTGGAGCGCAGCACAAACTTTCGCCGCACGCGACCGTGGAAGCCGCTGCATTCCACGATCGTTCCTCCAATACTGCAGTCTTCGGCCGCGGAAATGTTTCCAGCCCCGACTACTTGCAGGACTATTTCACAAACGCATTTGTGTACGACGCCGGCCCATCGGATTCCTGGGGCGTGCGTGTGGCGTATCAGCAGCGCATCAGCGAATCCGCTGAAGTGGCCATCATTTATGTCTACGCGGGCGCGCTTGCTCCGGAAGATCTTGCGTCCATCGGCCAGCTTCGTGACGCCCTTCACCTGCGATACCGCCACAGCCTCGCGGGCCGCATCTCGGGAAAAGTCCGCCGCACCGGCACACAACTCTCCGCCAGCTACAAATGGATGAGCGGCACGGCCGTCACTCCGCTGGATGCCGTTGGCGAAGCGCTTTACGACATGGATCCTTATTTGACCCTCAGCGTTCGCCAACCCCTGCCCGGTGGTCTTTGGGGCTGCCGCTGGGAAGCGCTCGCCGACTTCCGCAACCTGTTTGGACAGGGAATGGTTCCCATGACCACACGTGACGGCCAGGTTGTGCTGATGGCGGCCACTCGATCGGTTCGTGGCGGCTTCAGCTTCCAGTTCTGAAGTGGCCGGAGCGGCCTACCGCCAATGGGACGCAATATACCAAAATCGGAAGCATCCCTCCGCAGGCGGTCTGGCATCCATCTATCTGTTGTGTTTTGTGACACTTGTAATCCAGTGAGATCTTCCACTTGTGGAATATCGCGTGCTAGCTTACCTTTAGGAGAGCTACCCCGCGAGTGGCCTCCAAGGCATGGCCTTTCGGCGATGCTCATTGAAAGACTTGGCAACTGATGACTGAATCTCTCCGCGTCCGCGTCGGCGCCGTCGTACTGGTTCTGGTGACCACCGCGGCCGTGGTGTTTTCGATCATCAACTTCCGGCAGCGTTCAACTTTCGACTTTCCCCATGACGGTGTTGCTTGGTTGGATTCCGATTCCGGCCTGGCCGCGAATTACATCGCGCCGAATTCGCCCGCCATGCAGGCGGGCATCAAGGCCGGCGATCGCCTGATCTCCATCAATGATTTCCCGATGCTCACCTCCGCGGAGGTCAGCCGCCGTTTGTGGCGCGCGGGCTTGTGGACGGAGCTGAACTACCAGTTGTCGCGCGGCGGCTCGAAATTCACCGCGCGGCTGGTGACCGCCCCCGCGGAAAAGCCTCTCGTTTACGAGAATTATCTGCGCCTGGTCGGGCTGGTTTACCTTTTCATCGGAGCTTTCATTTTTCTGCGTCGCTGGAGCGCGCCGCGCGCCCTGCATTTCTATATTTTCTGCCTGGTCTCGTTTATTTTTTACTCCTTCAAGTCCAGTGGGAAGTTTTCCACTTTTGATTGGGAAATTTATTGGGGAAACATTGTGGCCGGGCTGTTGCAGCCCGCGCTTCTCGTCCATTTCGCGCTGGTTTTTCCGGAGCGCAGCTCCCACCGCCGCTGGCGCTGGCTGAAGTCCCTCGCGCTTTATCTTCCCGCGGCGGGTATCGGGTTTCTTTACCTAGCCGTTTCACGGCAGTGGCTGGGATTTGTTCCCTGGGTCGGCTCTCTGCGCGTGCTGGATCAGATTGGCCTGGCCTACATGGGCTTCTACTTCCTGCTGGCGGCGGGGATTTTCCTGTACAGCTATCTGCGCGCGCCCAGCGGAATCTTGCGGCAACAGTTGAAGTGGGTTTACCGCGGCATCCTCGCCGTGGTGCCGTTCGTCTTTTTCTACATTGTTCCGTACGTCCTGATGGATGGGCATCCGCCCGCGTGGACGCGGTATTCCACATTCACGCTGGCGCTCGTTCCCATTTGCTTTGCTTACGCCATCATCCGCTACCGCTTGATGGACGTGGACATCATCTTCAAGCGCGGCCTGGCTTACACCGCGGCCACGGCGGGCGTCGTCACCATCTATTTCCTGATCGTGGCCCTCGTCGGCCAGCTCTCGCACACCGCCGGCCCTTCGGGCCCTGTCGCCGGCATGCTCGCCATCGTGCTGGCTGCTTTTTTGCTCCAGCCTTTCCAGGCCTGGACGCAGCGGCGGCTGGACCGCTTTTTCTACCGTGACCGCCTGGATTACCGCCGCACGCTGATTGAATTCGGCCGCACGCTCACCAATGAAGTCCACTTGGAGCCCATGCTGGGCTCGGTGATGGATCGTATTTCTCAGACACTGCTTGTGGATCGCCTGGCCATTTTCCTGATTGACGAAACTTCAGGCGAGATTCGCCTGGCGCGCTCGCTGGGCCTCGGCACCGCGGATGCTTCCGGACCGCACGACCTGCGTTTCCTGGACCCCGCGCGCAAGGACTTTTCCCGCGGCTATGTTTTTTACGAGACGCCGCGCAACGCCCCGGAGACCGAACCCTCCGTCCGCCGCACGCTCGAGCGGTTGAACCTGAACTATTACATTCCCTGCCGCATCCGGGAACGCATCGTCGCCGTGCTCGGGCTGGGCAAGACGGTGGACGGCGATTTCCTCTCCTCGGACGACGTGGAGCTGCTCTTCACCATCGCCGGCTACGTCGGCATCGCGCTCGATAACGCCCAGCTCTACACCTCGCTCGAACAGAAGGCCGCGCAGATCGAGCGCCTCAAGGATTTCAGCGAGAACATCGTTGAATCCTTGAACGTCGGCGTGTTCGCGGTGGATTTGGAAGGCCGCATCGAATCGTGGAATTCGCAGGTCGAACTCTTGCTGGGCGTGCCGCGGCAGGAAGCCATCGGCCGCAACCTCGTGGAGATCCTGCCCGCGGATCTGGTGGAGGAAATTGAGGCCCGCGCGGAAGAAGAGCACGTCTCCAGCGTTTACAGGTTTCACCTGCGCAACCGTGAATCACGGTTGTTGGTGGTCAATGTTTCCATCACTCCGCTCTTTGGCAAGGATGGCCAGCGCCTGGGCCGGCTGATCCTGGTGGACGATGTATCGCAGCGCGCGCGACTGGAAGACCAGCTCATGCAGACGGAAAAACTCACCTCGCTCGGATTGCTGGCTGCTGGAGTGGCGCACGAAGTGAACACGCCTCTCGCCGTCATTTCCAATTACATTCAGATGCTCGCCAAGCAGTTTCCCGGCGATGACCCGCGCGCCGCCTTGATTGAGAAAATCATCAAGCAGACCTTCCGCGCGAGCGAGATCGTCAACAACCTCCTGAATTTCTCGCGCGTCGGCTCCGCGCAATTCAGCGAAGTGAACCTGAACTCCGTGGTCGAGGAAACGCTTACGCTGGTCTCCCACCCGTTTAAGACCGCCCGCGTGGAGGTTAAGCGCAACCTGCAAAGCGAATTGCCGCCCGTGCTGGGCTCCATGAACCGTTTGCAGCAGGTTTTTCTGAACTTGTTCATGAATGCCCGCGACGCCATGCCCACCGGCGGCGTCCTCGAGGTGCGCACGTCCTGCTCCAACGGCACAGTGGAAGTGGAAGTGGTTGATTCCGGCGTGGGGATTTCGCTCGACCACATGAACCGCATTTTCGATCCCTTCTTCACCACCAAGACTTCCGGCCGCGGCACCGGCCTCGGCCTCTCCGTGAGCTACGGCATCATCAAGGAGCACGCCGGAAAAATCGACGTGCGTTCGACACCAGGGCGTGGGACATCTTTCCGCCTGGAGTTCCCGATTGCTCGGAAGGCGGCGCATGTCTAAAGGCTCGATCCTGGTGGTGGATGATGAAGCGGAAATCCGGGAAGGTCTCGAGCTGCTGCTCGGCTCGGAAGGCTATGGCGTCACCATTGCGGAGACCGGAGGCGAAGGCCTGGCGCGCCTCGGGGAACGCCCCTTCGATTTACTCCTGCTCGATGTCAGTCTGCCGGATCGCAACGGACTGGATATCCTCCGCGAGGTCCATCGCCGCGATCCCGAACTCTCCATTGTCCTGATCACCGCCTATGGCTCCGTGGATATGGCGCGTGCCGCCTTCAAGAGCGGCGCGCAGGACTACATCACCAAGCCCTGGTCAAACGACGAATTGCTCGCGCAGGTGGCGCAGGCCGTGGAAG
>JBGOTC010000023.1:0-17954 GCA_041476305.1 Terriglobia bacterium | reverse complement strand
CCGGCGGCCTCCGAAACCGCCCCGCCCCTGCAATAATCCCAGTTCTATATTTCCCTCAACCCCGGCCTACGGTCATTTGCACGGGGAACGCGCTGACATACGGCGACATGCAAACATGGATAGGGGGTATAACGACGCTTAGTGCGAGCACTCACCTGTTTCTGAATTGCCAGTAAATCGCATGTGTGGAACTCCTGCCATGTCACGTGGCTACCAAAGCCACCCTTTCTCCACTGCATGTTCCTCGCAGATCAGGCGATGCTCCTCGCAGACATATAAGTCACTATCCCCGGCCAGCCACCTCTTATAGAACGAATAGGGTCTTTCGCAATGAAGACGCTTGTCCTTCTCCAGCACAGAAAAGGCGTTTGCCTCGAACCTTCGAGGAATCACCCATCTAGCAAGCTGATCACAATTTGGATCATCAGTCATGGCCTTACCATGCCAATCCGCGTTCTGCCGCACAGTCATCGCAAATAGTGCGATCTCCATCAGCATGAATCTCGCAATGCCGAAACTCCCCACATTTCGCACTCTTGGGGAATTGCGATTCGGATCCTTTGAGTTTCTTCCCACATATCACGTCGTATGCATCCTTCTTGCACATCGGGAAGCTCACTAGGCAATCATAACCCAGACTCCCTGAACTGATGCAGCGCCTAGTGCCAAGGCTTGGGGCGAATTAGAGCCTACAGGAGAGGGCTCAACTATCTCTTCGGGTGAAATCCGGCTACAGTATTGAAGCCCTTTCGTTGGTGAAACCCTGGCCTCGTGAGCGGTCAATTCTTTTAAACGGACAACTTTCTTGAACTCTAGAACTCCATCCGTTGTAATTGTCGGGCGGCCCAATGTGGGCAAGTCCACGCTATTCAACCGCCTGACCGGCACGCGCCGCTCCATCGTGACCGACGAGCCGGGCATCACGCGCGACCGCATCTACGGCACCGCAAATTGGGAGGGGCGCAACTTCCAGGTGGTGGACACCGGCGGGATCGTCCCGGAAGACCGCGCCGCGATTCCCCGCGACATCCTGAAGCAGGCGAAAGTGGCCATCGAATCCGCCACCGTCCTGGTGCTGGTGGTGGACGCGCGCACCGGGCTGACTCCGCTGGATGAAGAGCTGGCGCGGCTGCTGCGGCGCACCGGCAAGCCCATTGTGATGGCCGCGAACAAAGTGGATTCGCTGCAGCAGGTGGAAGTCACCGGGCCGCTCCACAAACTGGGAATGCCGGTGTTCCCGCTTTCCGCCGAGCATGCCTTTGGCGTGGACGAACTGCTGGATTATTTTGTGGAGAAGGTTTTTCCGCCGCTGCCCCCCGGCGCGCCGCCGGAAACCGGCGAGCTGGTGGTTGCCGATCCGAAAGTGAGCGACGACACCGCCGCGATCCGCGTGGCGATTATCGGACGCCCGAACGTTGGCAAATCGGCGCTGCTGAATCAGCTTGCGGGCGAAGAGCGCTCGATTGTTTCGCCGGTTGCGGGGACCACGCGCGATTCGGTGGACACTCTGGTGAGCCGCGGCGGCGCGCTTTACGAATTTGTGGACACCGCGGGGATTCGCCGCAAGGGCAAAACAAAGCTGGTGGCGGAAAAGCTCAGCGTGATCATGGCCATCCGCAGCGTGGAGCGTGCCGACGTGGCGCTCCTGATCGTGGACGCGCTCGAAGGCGTGACCGGCGGCGACGCCACGATTGCCAGCTACGCCGAGCAATCGGGCTGCTCGGTGATCATTGTCATGAATAAATGGGATTTGGCGCTGGAAGCCGCGCGGAAAGCCTCGGAGGCGGAAAAGTTGAAGGGCGCGCAACATCGCGAGAGTCTGCAACATCGTGAGAGCCCGCGGGAGAAAAACAGAAAAGGGCGCTCACCGAGCGGCAGCCGGCGGGATGAAGATCCCCGCGCGCTGGCTCTTCGCTCACTGACCAACCCCGCGTTGCTGATGACGGAATACGAGAAGCTGGTGCGCGACAAACTGAAATTCCTCTCTTATGCGCCGGTGGTTTTTCTTTCCGCGCTGACCGGCGAACGGATTCCGAATCTGTTCCCATTGATTGACCGCGCGGCGGCGGCGCGGCGGCGCAGAATCTCCACGGGCGAACTGAACCGCTGGCTGGCGGGAGTGGATCTGGAGCGCGGCACATCCCCAGCCACGCGCAAGGTGAAGATTTATTACATCACGCAGGCCTCGAGCGCGCCGCCGACTTTCGTGTTGTTCACGAACCAGCCGGCGCGGCTGCACTTCAGCTACGAGCGTTTTTTGGAGAACCGTTTGCGCGAGGCGTTTGATTTCACGGCGGCGCCGCTGCGTTTTTTGCAGCGGTTAAAGGAGCGCGGGCACCGCGAGCGCGGCAAAAAGCCGTCCAAGCCGCGCCGCACCAGGGCGTGAGCACAGATAAAAGTGGGAGGTCACAGCTTTAGCTGTGACGTAACTTTGCCGTCTTAATGGTGGCTTTAGCCACTGCGGGCCTCAGGGGCTAAAGCCCCGGAGGGGGACAAGCTATTCGGCACGACTAAAGTCGTGCCCTCCCATAAGAGCGGAGCAAGGGAAGCGCTGCGAAATCAAAGTCGTGCCCTCCCAAAGCAGCCGAAGTTGCGGAGGGGTAATGGGACGGCACAGCTTTAGCTGTGCCACTAGTTGTGACCTAAAAGTGGCTTTAGCCACTGCGGGTCTCAGGGGCTAAAGCCCCGGAGGGGGACAAGCTATTCGGCACGACCTGCCTACCCTGCCTACCGGCAGGGAGGCGGCAGGCAGGCTAAAGTCGTGCCCTCCCATAAGAGCGGAGCAAGGGACTGCTGCGAAATCAAAGTCGTGCCTTCCCATGAGAGCGGAGTAAGGGGGGTGCTGCGAGATCAAAGTCGTGCTCTCCCATGACCGCCGATTGACACGTGAGAAAAACGGGATAGGATAGGGAACGAGCGACCCAGCCCAGCGAATCACACCATGCTTGAATCTGGAAACGGCCATTCGTCTCATCTCCTTCCGGAGAAGAGTTTTTTTCGCATTGGCGAAGTCAGCCGCCTGACGGCGACCAAGCCTTTCGTGCTGCGCTATTGGGAGACGGAATTCCCGATGCTGCAGCCGGAGAAGAGTCCGAAAGGCCACCGGCTTTACCGCCGCGAAGATGTGAAGACGGTGCTGGAAATCCGGCGGCTGCTCTACGACGAGGGGTTCACGATCGCGGGCGCGCGGCGGCATTTGCGCGAGCATGACGGATTTGTCGGCACGACTGGTGGCGAAGGCGGTGGGGAGCGCGGCGTGCTGTCATCGAGCGGCGCGGAGGTTTCGCCGGGCGCGGCGGGAATTTCCAGCGGAGCCGCGGCGTTGGCGCAGGGCGAGCCGATGCCTACCATCAGCCGCAAAGTATTGCTCGATTTACGGGACGCGATCCGGGCGTTCTTGACCCTGCTCGAATCCGAGTGATACCCTGAATTTACGCGACGCGAAGGAGATTCTGCGCCGGAGTGTCGCGCGGAGTTGCCGGCCGGTCGGGACGTAGCGCAGCCTGGTAGCGCGCACGCTTGGGGTGCGTGAGGTCGCTGGTTCAAATCCAGTCGTCCCGACCATTTCATCCCGCCCGCCGGACTCGCCACTTTTTGGAAACGCGTCGAGATTCCCGCCGGAAGAGTTTGCCGATTCTTGCTATTCTGATTATTCGACATGTCGCACATTCTGATCACAAACGACGACGGAATTCACGCGGAAGGTCTGCGCGTGCTGGTGGAAACGCTTAAGGGCTTCGCCGAGGTGAGCGTGGTCGCGCCGAGCCAGGAGCGCAGCGCCGCGGCGCAGGCGCTGACCCTACGGTCGCCCATCTTCTGCGAGCAGATCGCCGAGCGGGAGTGGGCGGTGGACGGCACCCCCGCCGACGCCATGATCGTCGCTCTGAATAAATTGCTGCCGGAGAAACCGGACCTGGTGATTTCGGGGATCAACCGCGGCGGAAACATGGGTGAGAACATTTATTATTCCGGGACGGTGGGCGCGGCGGCGGAAGCGACAATTAATCATGTGCCGGCGTTCGCGATTTCCGTGGTCCACCGCGGCAAGGGATTCCAGTATGAAAAGGCGGCGAGCTTCGCGCGCGACCTGGCAGGCATCATCCTGAAAGACGGAATGCCGGAAGGCGTGCTCTTAAACGTCAACGTGCCGCTGGAGTGGGGCGGCGGCGTGCGGTTCACCCGCCAATCGGAAAAAGTGACGCGGAACATTCTGCAGGAGGGCGTGGACCCGCGCGGAAGGACTTACTACTGGCTGCACGAGCAGCAGATTACGGAAGGCCTGGGAGAAGATACGGATTACGCAGCGATCTTCAGGAGGGAAGTTTCGATTACGCCGCTGCATCTGGAGCGGACGCACACTCAATCGCTGAACCATTTGTCGCACTGGGCGAAGATGCTGGCGCGCAAGTAACAGCTGAGGTGGAGCTGTCACACAGATCCTTCTCCGCTTCGGCGGCTCAGGATGACAATTCTTCTTTTTGAAATTGCAATAGGATAGGAATCAATTGCTGTAAACAAGACTAATTGCCAAGGGATTGGAAACAAAAAAGGGGATGCGGGTTCGCATCCCCTCTTTTTTTGAAGATTTGTGAGTGTGTTCAAACGCGGCGATTACAGTCCGCCGCCGCGACGACCGCCGCCTTGTCCCGCCATGACGCAAGGCGCCATGGGCTTGCGCGGGAACATCTCGTTGCGGTTGGCGGCCTGATAGACCCAGGTCGCGACGATGGTGGCCATCTGCCGCAAGTCGCCGGCCTGCACGCGATCCAACACGTCCATATTGCTGTGGTGCGTGCGCGTGTCATATTCCAGGGGGTCCTGAATGAACTGGAAACCGGGGAGACCGACAGCATCAAAGGACTGGTGGTCGGTGCCGCCGGTGTTGCTGACGGTGATGGTGTTCATGCCCATGGACTCGAAGGGCTTGATCCATTCCTGGAAAACGGGTCGCGCGGCTTCGTTGCCCTGGAGATAGACGCCGCGGAGTTTGCCGCTGCCGTTATCAATGTTGAAGTAGACGCTGAAGCGGTCATGCTCCGGCTTCTTGATTTCCCACGTGCCGGTCTCTGTGTTGCAGCGGCCGTAGTGATCCTGGACGTAGGCGCGGGAGCCGAGGAGACCCTGTTCTTCGCCGGTCCACAGGCCGATGCGGACGGTGCGGCGCAAGGTGAGGCCGGAGGCCTTGAGGACGCGCATCACTTCGAGCATGACGGCGGAGCCGACGCCGTTATCGGTGGCGCCGGTGCCGGAGTGCCAGGAATCGAAGTGACCACCGATCATGACGATCTGGTCGGCGACGTTGCGGTCGGAGCCGGGGATTTCGCCGACGATGTCGAAGGATTTTCCGTCGCCGCCGAGGAATTTATTCTGGATGTTCAGTTCAACAGTGACGGGAACTTTTCGCTGGAGCGTGCGATAGATGCGGTTGTAGTGCTCGGCGGCGAGCATGACCTGATTGAGCGTCGGAGGAGCGCCCTGCAAAGCGTAAACGGAGGGGCCGCGACCACCGCGTCCACCGCCGCCTTGTCCCGCGGGTTGAACAGGGGTGACGCCACCGGCGGATTGCACGTACATGGTGCCGCCATCGCCGCGACCTTCCTGGAAAACGGCGGCGACGCCTTCACTCAAGAAGAGATTGTTCAACTTTGCTCGGATTCGGCCGAGCATCGCGTTGGCCGCAGCCTGCACTGCAGGTGGAAGCGCGCCCGGAGCGGGAGCGCCGCGGCCGGCGAGATTCTGCATGCCGATATCGTCGAGTTCCGCCTGGGTGTAACGATGGGCGAGCGGCTCGGTGGTCATGAGGATGTCGCGGGGAGCATCCACCATGACGATCTTGCCCTTGAGTGTGCCGGTGAGGGACTTGATCAGAGTGTCGGCGGCATCTTCGGTGGCGGGAAGAGGAACGAGAGTGACGTCCGCGGTAACGGGCCCATTGGTGCCCGGCGTCCAAGCGAGCGGATAGGCAATGAGCGGATAGGTGACGGGCGAGGTCACGTTGGCGTAAAAGCGTTCATTCACCCAGCCGCGGCCGAAATCCCAAAATTCGTAATGCGGATTGGCGAGGCCCCAGGACTGCATGGTCTTGAGGGTCCAATCGCCGGCGAGGCGGGTGTTGGTGGAGGCGGTGAGGCGGCCACCATAAACGTCCGTCAAGTAACTGAGAATATCCATGACCTGGGAATTGTTGATGGCCTCGCGCTTAATTTTGTAAACGGCGTCGAGATCGACAGAATCGTTCCGCATCTGCGCGAACATCGGCAAAACGAGGAGAGCCAGAGTCAAACCACAGCACAACAATGCCTTTCGCACCGTAAACCTCCACAAGATTCTAGAGTTTGCTCCGAGGATATCCTGCCGGGCCGCGCGGGCAACCGGCGCCTGATTGCGGGAATCCACTCGTGCAGAATGACGCGCCAGGCGGGGAGCCGGTTTCCACAGCGACGGCGGGGAGACGTGGCATCCGGGCGCGGCGTACATTAGACTGCCATCGCGCAAATAGCGCAAGGGTTCGGGCCGGAGCTGGTTGCCCGCGGCCGGGACCACACGAAATACTTTCCGTAAGGAGGCGACGATGAAACGCGTGCCGGTGTTTCTGGCTGTGTTGGGAGTGTTGTGCGCGGGGTCGATGCTGCGCGGGCAGGAGGCGGAAGACCGCACGCTGCTGAACTGGACGCAGATGCACGCGATTATTGACGAGGCGTCGGGCGAGAGGGCGATGCACCACGTGCTGGAGCTGGTGCCGTACCAGCGTGTGCGGGCGCCGGAAGAATACTCGGGGAACATGCGCGAAGCGGAGATGATGGTGAAGTTCGCGAAGGAGTACGGCTACCAGAATGTGGAGATCGAGAATTTTCCGACGCAGGGGCGCGACTGGCACGCGAGCAAGGCGCAGCTATGGATGATGCAGCCAACGCTGGATAAACTCTACGACGTGTACGACGTGGCAATTTCGATTTGTTCGGGAAGTGAAACAGGCGACGTGACCGCGGAACTTGTGGATGTGGGGCTGGGGTCGCGTGAATCGGACTACGCGGGCAAAGACGTGACGGGGAAGATTGTGCTGGGCTCCGCGGGAGCGACCGCATTGCAGCGGCTGGCTGTGTTCGGGCATGGAGCGGTGGGGGTGATCAGCTACAACGTGCTGTTCCCCGACGACCAGCCGGACATCAGTTTGTCGCAGGGAATTGCCGCGACGGCGCCGGAAGGAAAGCACGCGGGATTTGGATGGGCGGTCTCCGCGCGGATGGGGCGCGGGCTTTCAGCGCGGCTTCTCCGAGGGGACAAGATTTCGCTGCGATCCATCGTGCAGTCGGAGACGTATCCGGGGCGGCTGCAAGTGGTGCATGCGATGATCCCGGGGGACGGGTCAACGGATCAGGCGATTGTCGTGTCGGCACATTTGTTCGAGGGATATCTGAAGGACGGAGCGAACGACGACAATTCGGGTTGCGCGGTGACGCTGGAGATGGGACGGACCATTATCGAACTGGTGCGGCAGGGAAAGATTCCACGGCCGAAACGCGCGATCCATTTTCTGTGGGTGCCGGAGATCAGCGGAACGAACGCGTGGCTGAACGCGCACCCGGACACGGCCAAGCATTTCATCGCGGATTTGAATTTCGATATGGAGGGGCTGGGACTGGCGCGCGGCGGAAGCCTGTGGGTTCTCTTGCGCACGCCGGACACGACGCCTTCCTACATTAATGATGTGACGCAAAGCGTGATGGAGGTCATCTCCAACACGAACCGGCAGCGGGTGCGTTACCGCGCGCACGGATACGATTTCTCGGTGCCGGTGCTATCGGCGAACGGCAGCCGCGATCCCTTCTATACCTGGACGAGCAAGCATTACGGATCGAGCGACCACGTGACCTACATGCAGCACGGAATCCCGGCGATTATTTTTTCGACGTGGCCGGACCCGTGGTACCACTCCTCGCAAGACACGCCGGACAAACTGGACGCGACGCAATTTAAGCGCGTGGCGGTGGTGGGAGTGGCGGCGGCGGAGATCCTTGCGGCGGCGGATGACGCCATGGCCGCGCGGATCACAGCGGAATCGCTCGGGCGCGGGACGGAGCGGCTGGGTGAATCGCTGCGCAAGGGGCTTGGCTATCTGGCGGACGCTCCGGGTGACGGGGGGCATCTGCTGGACGCGTATCGGGACGCACTCATTACCGTGCAACACCAGTCAGAAGTGGAGCGGGCCGTGGTTGGTTCTACCAGCGTGCTTTATGCGAGTCCCGCGGGCGCGCAGCAGAATTTGCAAGCGCAGCAATCCCTGATTTCGATGACGTCAACAAGCCTGCAGAATGAATTGAAGGCGTATTACCAGTCGCAGGCACAGCGCATGGGAATAACCGCGACGGAGCCAATGCTGACCGATGCGGAGAAACTGGCAGCGCGGACATTTCCTGAGTCCGTGCAGGCGGCGGGGGGGCGCGGCGGCGCGGGAGGCGGAGGAGGAGGCGGCGGTGGACGCGGGGGAGCGGCACCGAGCCGGATCCCACAGCACATGAACGCGGAGCTGAACATATTGATCCGGCAAAAGAAGTCGGTGCTGGAGATTCGGAATTTCCTTTCCGGCGAGTTCGAGCCGTTGCCGCTCGCGGACCTCGTGGATTATTTCCAGGCACAGGAAAAGGCCGGGGCGATGAAGCTGGTGGTGCCGCCGGAGCCGCCGCCACCGCCGGCGAAGGTGATGAAACCTCCAAAGAAGATAAAGACGCCTCCAAAGAAAGAAGGCGGGAATTCATAGGGGAAATCAGCGAAATTGGCGAAGCAAGACACATTTGATGTCGCGGTCATTGGCGCGGGAGTTTTCGGCGCGTGGACAGCGCTGTGCCTGCGGCGCGCGGGGCGGCGAGTGGCGCTGGTTGACGCCTACGGGCCGGGGAACGCGCGCGCCAGCTCCGGGGGCGAGTCGCGGCTGATCCGCATGGGCTACGGGAAGGACGAGTTGTATACGCGCTGGTCGGTACGTTCACTGGTGCTGTGGAAAGAGTTCTTCACTCGAACTCAGCGACCGTTATTTCACCAGACAGGAATCCTGTGGGTCTGTAAGGAGGGTGACGCGCAGGCGGGCGCGTCGAAGCACACACTTGAGCGGCTACACGTGCCGCATGAAACGCTGACGCGAACGGAACTTGAAAAACGTTTCCCGCAAATCGCATTTGGCGATGCGAGTTGGGGAATGTTTGAACCGGAGAGCGGAGTCCTGATGGCGCGGAGGGCCGTAGCGGCGGTTGTAGAGACAGCAATGGCCGAAGGCGTGGAATATTTCAATGAATTGGCGGAGGGGCCTCGTTCGAGAGGCAGAGTTTCCGTCTTAAAGACTTCCACGGGCCAAGAAATTCGCGCGGATGAGTATGTTTTCTCGTGCGGACCATGGATGGGGAAGGTTTTTCCGGAGTTATTGGGAAACCGGATTTTCACGTCGCGGCAGGAAGTATTTTTTTTCGGAGTGCCCGCAGGAGACGCGCGGTTCGCGCCTCCGGCCATGCCGGGGTGGCTCTTCCAGGGCGACTTGATGTACGGCATGCCGGACCTGGAGAGCCGGGGATTCAAGATCGCCTTCGACGGACATGGACCGGCGTTTGATCCGGACACAAGCGAGCGCGTGCCGACGGCCCAGGGACTCGCCGACGTCCGCGCCTATCTTGGCAAAAGATTTCCAGCGCTCGCTGATGCTCCGCTGGTGGAAGCGCGGGTTTGCCAGTACGAAAACACCTCGAACGGCGATTTTCTGGTGGACCGACATTCGGACCACGAAAACGTGTGGCTGGTGGGCGGGGGGTCGGGACACGGATTCAAGCACGGGCCGGCAATGGGAGAGCACGTGGCGGGCAGGCTGCTGGGAACAGTGGATGCCGAGCCGCGGCTTTCGCTGGCGACAAAGGCGACGGTGCAGCACCGCACCGTTTACTAGCCAAACTTCTCTCGCAATCCCCTTCGTTTCAAGACAGCAGGTCTAACTGGAATGAGAGTAGGACGATTGCTCGCCGTGTAGGTCCACCTGATTGAGAACGACACCCATGATTTTTCCGGTCACACTGCGCAAGTTGGCGCAAGCCTGTTTCACAAGCTTCCGCGGCGTGGCTTCACTCTTCACGATGAGCAAGACGGCTTCGACATAGGAGGCGAGGACGCGGCCATCAGCCATGTGCAGAAGGGTGGGAGAATCCAGGACAACCATATCGTATTGAGATTTCGCCTGACGGATGAGTTCACCCATGCGCCGGGAGGAAAGAAGCTCCGCGGGATTGGAAGGCCTCTCCCCGCACGGGATCACATCCAAGCCATGCACGCCGGAAGGATGCACGGACGTTCGCCAGTCGCGAAGCTCCTGCAGATAATCCGTAAGGCCGGCGTCATTGTCGATGGAGAAAACTTTGTGGAGGCTGGGGCGGCGAAGGTCGCCATCGATTAAGAGGACATTCTTTCCGAGTTGTGCGAGAGCGACGCAAACATTGGCGGAGACGGTGGTCTTGCCCTCGGCGGGGACGGCGCTAGAGATGAGGACAGAGCGGGAAGGCGCGCCATCGGAAGGAAACATGAGAGAAGTGCGCAAGTTCCGAAAAGCCTCCGACAGCTCGAAATGGTTGGGACCGTCGCGATCGAGCCGGAACCAGGCCTCCGAGCCGGCGGGCGAGTGAGCCCCATTCCCGTCGTGATTTCCATTTCCGATATGAGGCGCTGCGGAAAGATCGTTTCCATTGCTTCCATTTGAATGCAGGGCAGTCCGAAGCGGAGCGGCGGGGATGGACGCCAGAAGGGGAAGGTTCAGATAGGCTTGCACATCATCCTCGGAGCGGAAGCGGTCAAGGAAGTGCTCCTGCAGGAAAACGAAGATGACGCCACAGGTGAGTCCTATGAGCGCCCCGAGCGTCAGGTTGGAGAAAACCCTGGGGCGGATGGGAACCGCCGAAGGTTGCGCGGCCTCGACAATGCGCGCGTTGGGAACGGCAAAGCTGGAGGAGATGCCGGCTTCATTCATCTGTTTCAGCAGGCCGTCATAGACCTGCCGTTCCAGAGCCACTTCGCTTTTTAAAATGCTGTGCTGCAGTGACTGTTGCGAAGAGCCGACCACCATTTTCTTCTGGCTTTCAAACGCCTGCCGGAGGAGTTCTTCGCGGCGGGCGGCGACCCTAAATTCCATGGCGGCCTGCTGGAGGGCCTTTTCCCGCTCCGTGGATTCAGCGGAGCGAAGGCGCTCGAGATTTTCCCTGACCTGCATCACTTGCGGAAAGCTGGGCCCGAACTTGGCGGAGAGTTGTGAAAACTGCAAAACGAGTTCGGATTCCTTCCTGAGCAGGTCATCCAGAACAGGGCTGTGAAGGATGGAGACGTCGCCGGCCTGCGCCTGCTTGTAGATGGATTCCTTCTCGATGCGTCCGGCCTGAACGCTGGTGAACTCGGTTTGCAGTTGCTGGAGGCGATCGTTGTAGATGTTTTGCGAGCCACCATCCGTCGTTTCGACAAAGAGGAGGCGGTGCTCTTCCTCAAATTGAGCGAGATCCAGGGTGGCCTGTTCCAGCTTGGATTTGGTCTGGTTGAGCTGGTCGAGCAACCAGCTGGAAGCATTCATGGCGGCAGCGGAGCGCTGTTCGCGGGTCTTCTCAATACTCAGGGCCATGAGCTGGTTGACGAGGCGGGCGGCCAATTCCGGAGATTGAGAGTCATAGCTGACTTGGAGGAGAGGGCTGCCTTTGGCGACGTCGATCGTCAAGCGGTTTTGGAAATCCTTCACCTGCTCCTGGGAGGGTTTCGAGGGGCTCTCGGGGTTGAGCTGAGCGATCACTCGCGCGACGAGCAGGCTACTGCGCATCATCTGCGCCTGAGTCTGCAGATAGCTCTCCGGCGCAGCCTGCTCCTGAAAAAGTTCACCGAGGCTGGTGACGCTGTTGCGCGGCATTTCAATCTCGAGAGTTCCGGTAGCCCGAAAAGTGGGTTTCTGCCGGAGGGTGCCGAAGAGAGCGACGAGGAAGGCGGGGATGGCAATGGCGATGACCGTAAACCGGCGATTCCAGAGGATGTGGCGATACCAGGAAATGGGGAGGGGCGAGTCGTTGGGGTATTCAGCAAAAGCCGGATAGCTTTCGTAGGGCTGACGAGTGCCAAGAAAGGAAGCGGCTGGGGCCGCCTCCCGACGGGATTCCATCGTAATCCTCCAATAAACCGATCAGAGCCAAGATAGAGACGCGTACCTGCCAGCGACGCGAAGCGAGACGATTCACGCGACTGGAACCGGCAGCACTCGGACTCGCGGAAGAGATGACGACGGGACTGTTCAGCGGGCTCGGGAGCTATTCAGCGACAGCAAAACGGGCAATCCCTGCGAGGACAGCGGAGACACTATATAACAAGTAGTACCATGTCAAGTTAATTGTTATCGATCCACGGGGCGCGCCGCGCCCGCAAAAGGGTTAACACCCGGAGGCTCGCCGGGGCGAAAGATTGCAACGGCAAGTGGCGGACCGGGATGGAGGCGCGACCCCAAAACGCGAGCGCCCCGCCCTCCGATGGAGAGCGGGGCGCTCGACGGGAGCGGGATCCTAGAACGAGAAACGCGCGCCGAGCTGAACCTCTCGCTTCGGGAAAGCCGAAGTGAAGCCCATGGGGGTGCTGGGCGAGAGCAGCTTGCTGCCGCTACGCGTTGAAGGAATGGTGGTGCCAACGACGTTATTCACGCTGGCATAGTTGGTCTTATTGAACAAGTTGAACCCTTCCGCGATGAGGGTGAGGCTTGCTTTTTCGCCGATGTGGATTTCCTTGCTCAAACGCATGTCGAAGGACTGGAAGCCAGGGCCGCGGCCAAAATTCCTTCCGATGCCGACCGGACGGTCATTGGTGGAGTGATGATCACCGTTGACGTCGGTTCCCGCGAGCATATTGAACGGGTGGCCGCTGCCGTAGCGGTAGATGGGGGAAACCTGCCATCCGGAGAAGAACCAATCATGCCAGGGGCTGGCCAGAATCGCGGCCATCACGACCTTGTGGCGCTGGTCGAAATTGGAGAGGGAGCGCTCCAAACCGATGTTGGTCTGATCCATGGGAGAGAAGTCGGAGTTGAAGTCGGTGACATTGTCGATGGCCTTGCTGTAGGTGTAACTGGCCATGAAGGAAAAGTGATTCGAGAACCGCTTCCTGAACTCCATGATTCCGCCGTGATAGAGGGCGGAGCCGATGGAAGAATAGACGTTGTTCTGGAGAATCAGTGGATTGAGGAAACAGTTCGTGGGCGTCGCGGTGCAAGCGGCGGTATTCCACAAACGAATTCCATTGCCGCCAATGGGAACCGGGAGCAAGTTTGTGTCAATCGCCACGGGCATTTTAGCGGTGGCGCTGTAGATGTAGCTGAAGGAAACGGACATGGTGGAAGTGAGGGCCTGTTCAATTCCGAGCGAGCCCTGTTGGGACCAGGGAGACTGGTAATTGGGCTGTGCGGCGAACAGAACGGTCAGCGGAGGCACGGGCCCGGAGTTCGTAATGGTGATGCCGAACTGAGTGAGGTTTGCAGGCGTGATGCAGGCGGCCTGACCGGCAGCGGGCGTGGTGCACTGGACTACACCCTGGGCGAAGAGCGTCTGGAAAATCGCGGCAGAAGTGAGCGCCGGGTTTCCCGGAGCGCCGGTGAGCGGGACGAACACCTGAGCGATCTGACGGTTGCCACCGACCAGGCCCAGAGTCTGGACGACGTCGGTAATCTGGCCGTAAATCGGCGAGTAGTAGATTCCATATCCACCGCGAACGACGGTGTTGTGATTCTTGAAGACATCCCAGGCGAAAGAAACGCGGGGAGCAAAGTTATTCCTGTCGCTGTTGATGGGGCCGGTCTGAATATCGGCTTCGTAGCGGAGGCCGAAGGTCAGCGAGAAACTAGAGCCCATCTGCCAGGTGTCCTGCAAATAACCCGCATACCAGGGGCGCGGATAGTTGTAATTGGGATTGCCGAAACCCTGCTGATAGAACTGCGGCAAGCCCAGGGAGGCGGACTGCAATGGATTAATGGTGGCAGCGCTGGTGGAAAGTCCACAAGCCGCGGGGACCTGGAGGCAAGGGCTCAAGACGCCGCCGGGAAGATTGCCAAAGACGAAGCGGCCGGGGAAGAAAGTGTGCGACTCAGTGTGATTGCCGCGCTCGAGGAAATAGAAGCCGAACTTGAAAGTGTGGCGGCCGGCGATCCAAGAGAGGTTATCGGCAACCTCGTAGCGGCGCATGATGGAAATGCTGGGGATAAAAATATTGGTGCCCAGGTTCGCGAAGCCCGGGATATCCAGGCCCACTTCACCGGGGACATTTGGAATCACGCTGAAGTTGGAGTAGCTGAACTGGAAGCGAAGCTCGTTTTGCGTCCGGGGGCTGAAGGTGTGGAACCAGGCGCCCTGCAAGGTGTGGTCCAGCGCATGGATGTTGCTGCCGCGCGAAAAACCGGTGAGCGACTGGACGTCGGGGCCGGATTCGACGTCATGGCCGAAGTTATAGCTGAAATAGGCCTGATTGTTGTCGTTGAACTTGTGATCCAAGCGGCCGGAGGCGAGATAGTCCCGCGTGCTATAGGGGAACAGGCCGCCGTTGTTCTCAAATTGATTCACGATGAATGCATTCAAGGGACTGCTGGCCGAGTTGATGGTGAGAATGTTTGAGAGAATGCCGGCACAAGTGGCGGCAGGCAACGCCGGCTGGCCAGTGAGGCAGGGAACCGGGGGATTTCCCGCGAGCACGGCCAGCGCATTGATGATGGCCTGCTGATTGTTTCCGGCGGTGGCTTGCGGGCGGAAGATGCTGGTGCTGGTCAACAGCGGAACAGAATTCTGCTGATTCTCGCGCAAGCCCTCGAAAGCGAGGAACAAGAAGGTCTTATCCTTCTTGAGCGGGAGTCCGAACGAGCCGCCGTATTGCTGGCGGCTCAATTGATTTTGGACGGGGACACCGAAAGAATCGGGATTCGCGGAACTGAACGGAACCCCGGGGGCAAGAGCGGAAGTGAAAGAGAAAGGATCCTGCGCATCCATGGCCTGGTTGCGGAAAAAGCCGAAGGCGCTTCCGTGGAGATTGTTGGTGCCGGTTTTGGTGACGATGTTGATGGAGGCGCCACTGGCGGAGCCGAGCTCCGCGGTGTAATTGCTGCGATTGATCTGGAATTCCTGCACCGCTTCCTGGCTGACGTTCAGGCGGACGCCGCCGGAATCATCATTGGATTCGCCGCCGTCCACAGTGACGCCATTGCCGCGACCGTTGCTCCCGTAGAAAGAGAGACCGCTCTGGGGCGTTTGCTTGACGCGATAATCCTGGTCTCCAGCGAGCCGGGTGGAATCGGTGACGCCGGGCATCAGGAGAGTGAAGGTGAGATAGTCGCGGCGGTCGATGGGGAGGTCTGTGATGGTCCGCAAGTTGACTGAATTGGCCTGGTGGCCCCGGTTGGTGTCCACGACCGGAGGCTCCGCGGAGACTTCGATGCTTTCAGCGACCTGGGAAACTCTCAAATGGAAATCGAGGGTGACGACTTCGCCGACGCCGACCACGACGCCCTTCATGATTTCCGTTTGAAAACCGGAGATCTGAGCGCTGACGTTATAGATGGCTGGAGCGAGGCCGAGGAGACTGAACTGGCCGCTCTCATTGCTGGAGGAGGTGCGCGTGAGTCCTTTGCCGACGTCGGTGGCGGTCACGGTGGTCTTGGAGACGACGCGGCCGGCGGGATCGGTGACGGTGCCCTTGATCTCGCCCGAAGCGCCAACGCCCTGCGCGTGGAGAGAAAAGGCAGACAACGTCAGACAAACAAACAGCAATGAAGCGATCTTAAGCAGTTTCACAAGGCACCCCTTTTTGCGAAGGAACATCGCTGGTAGGTAAGGTTACGCGAGGGATTAAAGGACGTGACACCAATTGTCGTCACCTGTTCACTTGTTACCAACATTCTAACAAACACGAATTAAGGGGGTTATCTCACCGCATGGAGGAGAAATGCAAGCATTTTCACACTCCTGGCGGGGGAAGACGGGTGAGATATGAAAAATGAAAGGGGCAATTGCTAGGCTGGCCCGCGGCGCATCAATAGAAGATAGATGCCGCCAGCCACAAAGAAGCCCACAAACCAAGCGTAGTTATAGAGCGGGCGCAGGGGCGGGTACACAAGCCCTGTCAGCGCGACGACGATTCCTGCGGCGAGGGCCCAAACCGCGTGCCAGTTGAATCCTCGCGAATAGGAATAGGCGCCCTTGCTCTGGTAGAGCGAGTCGACGTCCAGGACGCAGCGGCGGAGGACGAAGTAGTCCGCGATCATGATTCCGGCAATGGGGCCGAGTAAACCTGAGTAACCCACCAACCAACCGAAAATGTAGGCGCTAAAGCTGCCCAGAAGCTTCCAGGGCATCAGAAGGACACCCAGCACACCGGTGATGAGGCCGCCGGTGCGGAAGGAAATGCGGCGAGGGTTCAAATTCGAGAAATCATTCGAGGGCGAGACGACATTGGCGGCAACATTGGTATTCAGAGTGGCAATGAGCAAGGCGACGAGAGCGACAAGCGCGACGACCGGACGGTTGAACCTGCCGAGCAATACGACAGGATCCCAAATGGCTTCGTGAAAGATGACTACCGAGGCGGAGGTGACGGCAACGCCAATGAAAGAATAGAGGGTCATGGCCAGGGGTAGTCCCAAGGCTTGACCAAGCATTTGGGAGCGCTGGGAGCTTGCATAGCGAGTGAAATCCGGAATATTCAGCGCGACGGTGGCCCAAAATCCGACCATGCCGGTGAGCGAGGGGATGAAAAAACGGAGGAATTCACCCGCGGTGTGGAACTTGCTCGGAGTGCTGAGGACCGGGCCGAGGCCGCCTGCCTGGGAAGTGATCCACCAAAGGAGGAGCAGGCCGACAGCGAGCATGAACGGCGCAGCGACGCCCTCGAGGAATTTGATCATCTCGATGCCGCGCATGATGACGAACATATTGAGCGCCCAGAAAGCGAAGAAGCATATCCAAAGACCGGTCTGCGAAGATTTGGCGGTGGGCCACAGGATTCCGAGCATCGCGTAAATGGCCTGCCCGCCAATCCAGGTTTGAATACCGAACCAGCCGCAGGCCACGAGCGCGCGCAAGACCGCGGGAATGTTAGCGCCGCGAACTCCAAAGGAGGCGCGAACGAAAACAGGAAAAGGGATGCCATATTTCGTGCCGGCATGGGCGTTGAGGAGCATGGGAACGAGGACGATCAAGTTGCCGAGGAGGATGGTGCCGATGGCCTGCCACCAACTCATACCTCCGGCGATGAGTCCGGAAGCGAGCATGTAGGTGGGGATACAGACGCTCATGGCCACCCAGAGCGAAGCGTAGTTGTAGGTCCCCCAGGTGCGGCGGTCGTGCGGGACGGGTGCGAGGTCTTCGTTGTAGAGGCTGGGGTCGCGGCCGGGGGCCATGGGGTTACTGCCAGGCTCCGCCACGGGCAGCGCGCTTGAGGAAGCTGCCGCGGCCAGTGCGGCCGAGGAATTTTCCGGCGTCCACAATGACTTCACCGCGCGAGAGCACGGTGCGAGCGTTGCCCTTCACCTGAAACCCCTCAAACATGGAATAGTCCACGCGCATGTGATGGGTCTTGGCGCTGATGGTGTGCGCGGTGTTGGGGTCCCAGATGACGATATCGGCGTCGCTGCCCGGGGCGAGTTCACCCTTGCGCGGGTAGAGGCCAAAAAGTTTCGCGGGAGTGGTGGAGACGATTTCGACGAAGCGGTTGAGACTGATCCTGGCTTCGTTCACGCCGTGGTGGAAGAGCAACTGGAGACGGTTTTCTACTCCCGGACCACCATTGGGAATTTTGGTGAAGTCGTTCTTGCCAAGGATTTTCTGATCTTCGAAGCAGAAGGGGCAGTGGTCGGTGGATACCACTTGTAAGTGATCGTGTTTCAGACCATCCCACAACTTGGGCTGATTGTGTTTTTCTCGGAGAGGCGGAGT
>JBGOTC010000022.1:0-18133 GCA_041476305.1 Terriglobia bacterium | reverse complement strand
TTTGCGTCCCGGATGGTTCTGCGGGACCCGCCCGCTTCAAGCGGTGCTCCAACCAACCTCGCAGACCTCCCGTGCTCCTCTTGCTTCTCCGCGTCGCTGCGGTGATATCATTCCCGAATGTCCCGCGATAATTGGAATTTCCGAAGGAGCAGTTTCGGGCGGGAACTGATCGTCCTTCCTGCTCTTATCGCCTGCCTCTTTTTTGCCGCTTCCCCTTTCGCAACTCAAAAGGCCAAGCCCACCAAAGACGACATTCAGATGAAGAAGGCGCTGGAGGCTTCCGAGGAGAAATTGATCAAGATTCTCCGAGATAAAGACGCCTCCGCACTCTCCGCTGAAATCTCGCTAAAAGGAGTCGTCCCGGGGACCGATTCGGACCGCATCCCGCTCGAAAAAGTGAAGGACGACCTCGCTCACACTGGTCCGATCTACTGCCTTTTCTTTGATTCCGAATGTATTCAGAGCACGCCAGCGAATCCGAAGCGTATGGCCGTCCGCGACATTCTTCTTCATGCCAAATCCGTCAAGCGGCAAATCTCCGTGGACAAGGTGGACGACACGATGCTCGGGGACGTCACCCTCTTCGCCGTCGGCAAGCCCGAAGCAGGGAGCCGCGGCGAAGAGTTCTGCCACCTCGTTTACATCCTGGAGAATTCTGCGTGGAAGATTTATACCTTCGAGTCCCGCTAATGCCCTCTCCTTGACAGCGTTCACCTCCTCGCCTAATCTGATTCACAAGTGTTACTCAGTAACACTCCTAGGATCATGAGAACTACACAGACCATGACCATTTCGCTGCCGCCCGCCCTGTTGCGCCAATTCGAGCAGGTCAGGAGGGCGGAGTCGCGTACCCGGTCGGAGCTGGTCCGTGAAGCGCTCCGCGCCTATTTTGAGCGTCGCTATCCTGCCGTGCAGCCCACCAAGGCGGAACTCGCCGCGTTGCGCCGCGGTCGGTCTGCATTCCGTAGAGGAAGTGTCGTATCCTTGCGCCAATTCCTCCATGGACTGGAATCTTCAAATCAGCGATCCCGCGCAAAAAGACTTCCGAAAGCTCCCGCCAAGAGATCAGGTGCGCGTTAAGACCGCGCTGCTGGCCATGGAAAAGGATCCATTCCAGGGCGACATCAAGCGATTGAAGGCACAACCCTCGGGTTGGCGCCGTCGTGTCGGAGACTATCGCATCATCTACGACATTTATTTCGAGCAACGCTTGATTGTCATTGCCGGGATCCTGCGCCGGACGTCAACAACCTATTGACGAATCCTCCCGTCCCCTTCTGTTTCCCTCTCTGGTCGTTCCTGCAAAATCCTGATAGCATCCGCGCGAAACGGACGGAGAAATCCTCATGGGTGGAATTCAGAACCGCCGACTCAAAATTTCCATCATTGTCGGGATGTGGCTGTTATTCGTGGTCTTCATCTATTTCGCGGTCACTTACGCCGCGAAGAAAGTTGCCCGGCTCGAAAAAGCGAAGGATATTAACGGTCTCATCGCTGCCCTTGATGGCGAGTGGCAGACCGCTTCCCTTTCCGCCGAGGCGCTCGGGCGCCTCGGGGACCCTCGTGCTGTTGAACCCCTGATTGCCCTGCTTGCTGCCAAGGAGCGGGACCACAACGTCCGCAAATCGGCCGCCATCGGGTTGGGAGACTTGAAGGATCTTCGCGCCATTACCCCCCTGGTCTTCGCCGAGAATGACGAGGATTCGGAAGTGCAAGCCAGCGCGGCTGCGGCTATCGTCAAGTTTGGCCCGGCCGCCATCGATCGCCTGTTGCCACACTTGACCAACTGGGACGTCAACCGCGGAGCTGCCGAGGCACTCAAGAAACTTGGCTGGCAGCCTCAAACGGATGAGCAAAGAATTCACTTGCTGGTGGCCTCGCGCGATGGCGCGGGCGTGGCCGCCAATTGGGATGCGGCGCGGACGGTGCTGCTTCAGGACGTGCAGTCTTGCCAGGAACGCATGATGAATTGGGCGAGGGCCTCGCAAGATCCTGCCACGCCGCCAGCGGTTCGCGCACAGACCGAAAAGGATTTATTCGACTGTCGCGACGACCCGGAGCGCGTCCGTAACGCTCTGAATGCGCTCGTCAGCACCGGCAAGGCGGAACTTATTCCTATCCTCATCAAAGAACTGGACTCCGTAAGCGACAGGAAAGTCGCTGAGGCCTATCTCAATTGCGGACAGACCGACCTCGCGAAGGCCGCGAGCGACTGGGCCACCAAACATGGCTACGAAATAAAGACAACGAGCGGATCCGGCTCCGCCGTTTGGGGCCGCTGGTAGGACATGGTGCTGTGATCTGCTCGACTTTGTAGGGGTGGATCTAAGACCCGCCCGATCTCAGCTTCTCAATCGCTTGGCGCGATCTAGAGCCGTCCCTCAACTCGCCAAATTCTTCAGCACAAACCACACATTCGCTGGCCGCTCCGCCAATCGACGCATGTACCACGGGAACCAATGCGTCCCATACGAAATGAGAGCGCTCAACTGAAATCCATCGCGCGCCAGTTGCTTCTGCGCCTCGCGCTGGATCCCGTAAAGCATCTGGAACTCGAACTGCGATTTCGCCACTCCTCCCGAATTTGCCAGCTCGATGGCCCGCGCAATCATTTTCGGATCGTGCGTCGCAATCGCTGGACGCGCGCCCGCTACGAGCGAGTCCTTTGCGAACAGCTTCTCCGTGAGCGCGACGTACGCATCATCCACATCGCGCTTCGCCGGATAGGCGATTTCCGCGCTCTCGCTGTATGCGCCCTTCACGAGACGGATCGCCGGGCCGAGAGGCAAGAGTGAATCCAAATCAGCAGGCGTGCGCCACAAATACGCCTGCAAACAAACGCCGACATTTTTGTGCGCGGTGCGCGCGCGCCGGAAAAGTTCCAGCGTGCGCTCCACGTAAGCGCTCGACTCCATATCAATCCAGATGATGCCGCTGCCATCCGACGCATCCAGGATTCGACCAAGGTTGCGATAACAGAGTTCGGCATCCAGGTCCAGCCCGAGCTGTGTCGGCTTCACGGAAAGCGAGCCCGGCAAACCCGCTTCCCGCATCAGTTGCAGCACACCGGCGTAATGCTCGGCGACGCTCGTGGCCTCTGCAGCCTTGGTCACATTTTCCCCGAGCCGCGAGGGCATCGCGCCAATGCCCAGCGCCGCGAGTTCCCGCGCCGCCGCAAGCGCATCCTCAACTCGCTCGCCGGGCAGAAATCGGCGCGAAGCGCGGCGCACGAATCGCCATCGCATGGCGTGCTCGCGCAGCCAGCGGCTTTGCGACGCGGCGATCAGTCCCTTGCGGGCAATGCCCATCCCTCTGCTCCTTCGGCCGCCATTAAATTACCAGAGGTTGCGAATTTCCATGCACTCCGTTGTAGGATATCGCGCATGCGAATCTCAAAATCAATTGGCCTCTTTTTCCTCACAGTCCTTCTGCCCGTACTCTTGGTCTCCGCGCCGCAGCAAATGCCGGCGCCTGCTCCGCCCGCGCTTCCCTTCACGATCAAGCCCCTGGGCCACAACGCCTTTGCCGCGATTCCCATCCCCGGCGGCGGCGCCGGAAGCGATGCCGGCTTCATCATCGGCGATGATGGCGTGCTGGTCGTGGATACATTCGTAAACCAGAACGCCGCGCGCGCCTTGCTCGCCGAAATCCGGAAACTCACACCGCTTCCCGTGAAATACGTCGTCAACACGCACTATCACATCGACCACGTCAGCGGGAATGGAGTTTTCGCTGAAGCCGGAGCCGTGATTCTTGCGCACAAGAATGTCCGCGACTGGATTCACACCGAGAACTTGAAATTCTACGGCGCGAAAATCACCCCCGCGCAGAAAGCCAGTGTCGAGGCCCTCACTTCGCCCGGCTTGGTTTATGACCAGCGTGTGGACATTTTTCTCGGCACGCGCCACATCGGCGTTCATTTCCTCGCCGGGCATACCGGCGGGGATTCCGTCGTCTTCGATCCGGAATCCAACGTGGTTTTCTGCGGCGACCTCTTTTGGCGGCACTATCTGCCGAACTTGATTGACGCCTCCACCGCCCCGTGGATTGAAACGCTTGATGCGATGATTCTGGCCCACCCCACCGCCGCATTCGTCTCCGGCCACGGCGACGTCGGGACGGTGGATGACGTGAAAGCGTTTCGCGGCTATCTGGCGGACTTGCGCCAGTGGGTCGGCGAGGCGCGCGTGGCGGGAAAAACCGGCGACGCCCTCGCCGATGCCGTCGTCGCCGAAATCAAACAGAAATACGGCGACTGGAGCGGCTTCAACAGTTTCTCGCGCACGAACGCGGTGCAAACTGCCGCGGAATTGAACGCGGAGAAAAAGATTCCCCGCCCCGCCGCGCAATAAACAGGCGCCTAGGTTTGGGCTGCTTCGCGCTTCATAGCGCTCCAAAGTTCCTGGATGTGTTCTCGCTCCGTGCCTTCCGCGCCGATGGAAACGCGAACCATCCAGCGGCCATCGAGCAGCGCCGGCGTCAGATACGCAAGTCCTGACCTGTTGATGCGCTCGCACCACTTCTGCGTGTGCGCATCGAGCGCTTCGCCCGCGAGCTCGTGCCGCACGCAAACTGTCTGCAATTTCACGGGAGCAAGAACTTTCCAATCCGGCGCCGCCGCAATTTCACTCGCCAGCCATTTCGCGTTTTCCATGTCGCGTCGCAAGCGCGCTTGCAGGTTTTCGATTCCCTGCTCGCGGATCAGGCACCAGAGTTTCAGCGCGCGGAAGCGCCGCCCCAGCGGGATTCCCCAATCGCGCAAATTCTTCACCTGCTCGTCCACGTCCGAGCGCAGGTAACTGGGATTTGTGGACATCACGCGCACCAGGTGCAGCGGATCGCGCACGTAATAAATCGAGCAGTCAAACGCCGTGCCCAGCCACTTGTGGGTGTTGAGCACCAGCGAGTCGGCGTCTTCCACGCCCTCCCACAGCGCGCGGCACTCCGGCAGGATCATCGCGGACCCCGCCATCGCGGCATCCACGTGCAGCCACATTTCGTGTTTGCGCGCGATTTCTGCAATCGCCGCGATGGGATCAAACGCCGTGGTGGTGGTTGTTCCTGTCGTAGCGACAGTTGCGCAGGGTTTCATCCCCGCGGCGATGTCGCCCTCGATCATTTCCGCGAGCGCGGTGGGGCGCATCGCGTATTCCGCGTCATGCGGCACCAGCCGCACATTTTTTCTGCCGAACCCCGCGAGCAACGCGGCCTTCTCGACGGAGCTATGGCTGTGCGCGGAAACATAAATCGCGAGCGGTTGCTTTTCCGATTGCAGTCCGCCGCCGCTGAGGGAGTATTTCGTCGTCCTCTCCCGCGCGCAGATCAGCGCGATCAGCGTGCTCGTGGAAGCCGTGTCCGCGATGACGCCGCTCCACGCGTCGCTGAGGCCCACCATTTGCCTCACCCAATCCGTCGTGACCTCTTCGACCTCCGTGAGCGCGGGGCTCGATTGCCAGGAAAGTCCCAGCACGCCGAGGCCGGTGCTGAGGTAATCGCCGAGCACGCTCGCGAGCAGCCCGTTCGACGGGAAGTAGCCGAAGAACCGCGGGTGCTGCCAGTGAGAAAGTCCCGGCACTACTATGGTGTCCAGATCCTTGATTATGGCGTCGAATTTCTCCGGTTTTACAGGCGGCTTCGCGGGAAGTTGCGCGCGGATTTCGCCGGGCGCGGTGCGCGCCATCACCGGCCGCTCCGTGATGCGCTCGCGATAGTCGGCCACCCAGTCGATGAGCTGGTGGCCGTATTTACGGAATTCTTCTGGAGTCATGGCGGCTCCTGTTGATTTTCTTCACATGCCTACGGGCGGGCACGATGTTACAGTTTTCCCATCGGCTGAACCAGTCGGCGCGGAATAGTTTCTCGACGAGAGGACGCGATGCCAGTAAGCGTTGAGAGAACTCCATTCGGAAATCTGGACGATGGGACGCCAGTGGATGCTTTCACCCTGCGCAGCGCGGGCGACCTGGTCGCGAAAGTCATTTCGTACGGCGCAACGCTCGCAAAGCTCTGGGTCCCCGACAGGAATAATTCGCTTGGCGATATCGTCCTGGGTTTCGATGACTTGAAGGGCTACCTGGGCCCTCATCCGCACTTCGGCGGGATCATCGGGCGCTTCGCCAACCGCATTGCAAAAGGAAAATTCACTCTCGACGGCAGGGAGTATCAGCTCGCGATCAATGATCCGCCGAACTCGCTCCACGGCGGAATCAAAGGATTCGACCGCGCCGTTTGGGCCGCGACTCCCTCCACCATTCCGAGCATCGCTGCCGTGCGCTTCACGTGCGCGAGTCCCGATGGCGAAGAGGGCTTTCCTGGGAACCTCGGCGTCGCCGTCACCTACTCGCTGACGGACGAAAACGAATTGAAAATTGAATATTCCGCGCAGACGGACAAACCAACTCCAATCAATCTGACGAATCACAGTTATTTCAATCTTCGAGGTAACGGCGACATTCTGGGCCACGTGTTGCAACTGGACGCGGATTCCTTCACTCCCGTGGATGCCGCACTGATCCCCACGGGAGAGATTCGCTCCGTGGCCGGATCTCCACTGGATTTTCGCGAAGCCACGCCAATCGGTCTGCGCATCAATGAGCTGAGGGGAAATCCCGCCGGCTACGACCACAACTTTGTTGTGAAGGGATTGTCGGGCACGCTGCGACGCGCGGCCCTTGTCTATGACCCGGAATCCGGACGCGAAATGGAAGTGTGGACCACGGAGCCGGGCATCCAGCTCTACACCGGTAATTATCTGGATGGCGCTCTAAAGGGAAAACACGGCGTCGTTTACGCGAAGCATTCCGGATTTTGTCTCGAGACCCAGCATTTTCCGGACTCCGTGAACCGCCCCGAATTCCCTTCCGTGATTCTTCGTCCCGGAGAAACCTACAGCCAGACAACGGTGTATCGCTTCTCCGCTCGGTAACCTCGCTTTGTCCTGCCTGCTGATTCCGTACCAGTGGATTCGTCTAGCGAGCGATCTTTACCTGAGCCGGCGCTCCAAGAAATTTCCCGAGGCTCGCGACTTCCTCTTCCAGAAGGGCGCGGTCGTCCTTTGAAAGCTTTCCATGAAGACTTACATCCACTGAAATTGATTTTCCCTTTTGCGAGTGCCGCCAGATTCCGGCGATCCGTCCATTCAGCAGGACTACCGGAGAAATCCAACCTGCGTCTCGATAAACACTCTTGTAGTGGCGCTTCGGCACCAAATGATCTTTTCCGTGATGCGCCAGAAGGAACGGATCGAAGCTCCCCAACAATCGCAAACTTGGCGCGGAGAATTTGGCATTCTGCAAGGCCAGCAACTGTTTTCGCAGGGCCCACGCGCGGCTACCTTCCACGGAAACCTCGACGAGATGATCCGTCCACGAATCCCAAACGGGCTTCACTTCCTTCATCGAAATCCCGGACCACTTTGAAAAATCGCGCGGAGTCGCCGGGCCGTATGCGCTCATGAACTTGAAGAGGAGAATTTGTAGCGCTTCGAGAGCGTCCACCGCAGGTTGCTTCGGCAACCATTGCTCGGTCCGGACGAAAGTAATTCCCCCGCCGCGGTCGGGACCGTAACAAATCATTCCGAGAACGACCGCGGTTCGCACAGGGCTCCAGATCTTGGCCATCCAGGCCTTCATGTTCTTGCTGGCTTTGGGTTCAACAATTTTCTTGATTTCTGCGTGCGAGAGCGGGCCGTGGCGCAACGCCTCCACAATGTTTGCGTTCAGGAGGTCAACTTCTGCGCGCGGGATCCGGAAACGCGACATCATTCGCATGATGGGCGCCATCCGGCTGGTCTTAAGAGCGTTGATGTACACCGAGAATTCGTTCACCGGAATGATGTGCAGCGTCTGCCGCATGAGCGATGTGCGGACCAGCGTGCGCCCCTTGGCAAGCTCGCCGCGGATTTCGGCGCGTGTCAGCGAATGGTTTCTGGCCCACAGACCGATCTCCGCGGCGGACATCATCTGCGCCTGAACGCCGGAGATATTCGCGCAGATGTCCACGGGAGATGGTCGCGATGCATTCAGCAGATGGTGCTTCGCCATTCGGTACGCCGCGACTTGAGACTGGCTCACATGTGGTATCGGTTTTGGGCGCGCGGGCACGCCGCTATTGTAGCCGATGGCGGAAACTATTCTGAGACCTGATGCCGGCGCCGGGACGACTTCGCGAGCAACGCGAGACACGCGCTCAGCAAGAGCATCGCGCCGAGAATCAGAGTGGCGGCGACGAAGGTGCCGGTGATTTCCTTTGCTTTGCCGGTGACGTAGGGCCCGAACAGCCCCCCGAGGTTGCCGAGTGAATTGATGAAAGCGATTCCTGCCGCCGAGCTGGCGCCCGAAAGGATTTCGCCGGGCATGGCCCAGAAGGGGCCAAAGGCGGAGTAGATTCCCGCCACGGCGATGCTGAGGCAGATTGTGGAGGGGACGACGGAATGAAATTGTGTGCTGAGGGCGAACGCGGCCGCTCCGCCAAAAGCGGAAACGGCGAAATGCACATGCGGCTTCTGAGTCCTATCCGACCGTGCGGCGACGAGACCCATCACCGCAACCGCCGCAACGAAGGGTATGGCGGAAATCAGACCGGTCCCCCAATTGGAATATCCGGAAAAATTCTTCACAACCTCCGGCAGCCACAGGCCCAGCCCGTAAGAGGACCAGAGAAGCGTGAAGTACGCGCCGCAAAGAAGCCAAACTTCGCCCCGAAGAACAATTTCAGAGAGGAAACTCCCGCGCGGGATCGCGCTCGCCTTCCCTTCCCTTTCCAATGCACCCAGCAGAGTTGCGCGCTCCGGATCAGTGAGCCAATGCGCGTCCGCAGGTTTTTCCGTCAGGACAAATCGGACCGCGGCGCCCAGCAGGATCGCAGGCAGGCCCTCGAGTAGAAATAACCACTGCCACCCGGCCAGCCCGCGCGCTCCATGGAGTGAAAGCAACGCACCCGCCAGCGGCCCGCCGATGACTCCTGCCAGCGGCATGGCCATCAGAAACCAGGAGACGCTTCGCGCGCGAACATTCGCGGGAAACCAGAACGTCAAATAAAAAATGATGCCGGGAAAAAATCCCGCCTCCGCTGCCCCCAACAGGAAACGCAGCGTGTAAAAGCCAGCGGTGGTGTGCACCAGCATCATGCAGGAAGAAATCACTCCCCAGGCGATCATCAGGACGGCAATCCAGCGCCGCGCGCCGAATTTCACAAGGAATATGTTGCTCGGGATTTGAAACAACAGGTAGCCGACGAAAAACATCCCCGCGCCAAATCCATAAACGGGATCGCTGAAACGAAGCGCGGCCTTCATCTGCAGGGCCGCAAAGCCGACGTTTACTCGGTCGAGGTAAGCGACGACGTACAGGACAAATAGGAACGGCAGAAGTCTGCGTGTGACTTTGCGAAGAACCGCCGCTTCCGTCGCGAGCGACGAAGCGGCGGCGGAATTCACTTGGAGACTCGCAACAGAATCACTCCATGACCCGGAACCGTGCCGCGGAAAGCAGTAATCAGGTTGCCGACTTCCTTCGCGGCCCAGACGTCGCGCACGCGCACACCCGCCTTGAATCCCAATTTGTGAAAATCGAATTCCATTTCCATCGGTGAACTGTTCCTGTTGAACAAGCCAACGGCCTGGGATCCGTCCGCGAGCGCGCGCGCCCAGACTTCCAGCGGGCCTTGGGTCCATACGCGATCGCCTTGCTTGCCTGCGGGGGCCTGGTCAATGGCGATCACTTCGCGGTTCGTGAGAAGCGCGATGGTCTCGGGCGTCATCGTGGAAAGATCGTTGCCCGCAAGAAGCGGCGCGGCCAGCAGCGCCCAAAGGCTCATGTGCGTGCGGTATTCATCGGGCTTCATTCCGCCGTTGCCAACTTCGAGCATGTCGGGATCGTTCCAGTGCCCCGGACCGGCGTATTGCGCGAGCCCGGCCTGGCCGAATCCGATATTGGCCATGCTGGAGTAACGGTCGGAGATGTCGCCGGTGGTGCGCCACAGGTTTCCGCCGACGGAAGCTCCCCAGCGCCACACGGCGTCATTTCCATACTGGCAGAGACTGTAGACGATGGGGCGTCCGGTCTTCACGAGCGCGCCGTGCATCTTGGTGTAGGCGTCGAGCATCATTTGGTGCGCGGCGGCGGGCGAGCCGGCGTTCTTCATGATTTCGCCGAAGCTGCACAGGTCATATTTCAAATAATCGATGCCCCAGTCGGCATAGGTCTGGGCGTCCTGCTCCTCGTGGTTATAGCTTCCTTCAAACCCCGCGCAGGTTTTTGGCCCCGGCGAAGAATAAATGCCCAGCTTGAGGCCTTTTCCGTGAACGTAGTCGGCAAGCGCCTTCATGTCGGGAAACTTGTTGTTGGTGTGAATGATGCCTTGGGCGTCGCGCTGCCCTTCCCAGGTGTCATCAATATTGATGTAGACATATCCGGCATCGCGCATACCGCTCGTGACCATGGCGTCGGCCTGCGCGCGAACCGTGGCGTCATCGATCTTTCCGGCAAAGTGATTCCAGCTGTTCCATCCCATGGGAGGTGTGGGCGCGAGGATTGGCGCCTGCGCCGCGCGCGTCGCCCCAAGGATCAGAAATGATCCGATAGTGATCGCAAAGAAGATACTGAGTTGAAGAATTGCCTTCATGAGTTGCCTCCCATCGCGTCTGCGCCGGGCAAGCGCCGCGGGCGGATTATAACGCCCGAAAGGTGGTCGGGCGTGATAGGAAGTTATCGGCACACCGCATGGGATTCTGTCGAATAAAACTCACAGCAGGTCACAATACGTCCCAACATGAAACAACGAATGCCGTGGAAGTGATTTGCCTACGAGCATACGAAAGAGCAATCAAAAAACGGCTTGACAGCACGATACAGGGCGATAATATCTGCAACTGAATTTTGGCATTCTGGGCAGATGTGAAATCCATTCACCTCGCCCCCACGGAGGAAGCAATGACATTGAAGAAAGTTGCTGTAAGGCTGGCGGTCGGCGTGGCGCTGCTCCTCGGAGCGGCCCACTCGCATGCCGTGGACCAGAGGAACTTCTGGTGTCTGAACAACACCGGGAAGGAAATGAGGGAGTTTTACGTATCCGCTCACGAAAGCGACCGCTGGGGATCCGACATCCTGGGGCGCGCGACGCTGCTGGATGGAATGGGCACGGTTGTGTATTTCAACCCGAACATCCAAACCTCCTGCAACTTCGACTTCAAGATTGTGTACGCCAACGGGACCAACCAGACCTACACAAACGGCCGAAACGTCTGCTCGATTCACGCCGTGCAGTTCAATTCGGCGGATTCGATAGGTTTCTAGGGATTCGCGGGAGCATCTGAGCACAGAGCTCAATCAGCTCAGCTTTTTGGTTTCATGCGAGAAAGGCCCCGAGAGTTCTCTCGGGGCTTTTCTTGTTTTCAATTGGCTCGCGAGTCCACTTGCCGGCAGACTCCGAGACAGACATGTGCAGTTTCAGAGTATCCAGGTAAAAAGTTCCACGTAGAAATCCACAGGGCACTCGTAAATCCAGTCATACGAATCAATTACAGTGTAGTGGAATGGCCCCCTCTTTGCTCTGTATTCCCTAGCCAGCCCTGATACCAGTCTTCCTTCATGCCCGCGCGTGATGGGGGAAATCCAGGAACACCATCGCCGAAAATGCGGGCCGCAAAGGCGGACCCATGAAACTCAGCCTGCGGTTAATTGCATGTCTGGTTGTCAGCATCACTCTGGTGACTTTTGTCGTCGCGCGCAACCAGGTCCGCGCGGAGAAGCAGGGGCTCCGCGACGATCTGGCCAGGCGCGCCAAAGTCCTGACCGAAAGTCTCCAGGAAACCATCGAATCGATTCCGCCGAAGGACGCGCGAACACAGTTCCCGCGGATCGCCCAGAGGTTTGGAAACCGTGAGCGCTTGGCGGGGATCGCCATCTACGGCCGCGGCGGAGAACTTCTTCTGGCCAGCGCGAACCTCGAACAATACGTAAAGGATCCCCCCGCGGCCTTTAGTGAGGCCAAGGCGAACAACGGTGGGGCCGGCGGTTTCACCAGGCTCGGCCAAACACTGATGTACATCTATGCCATGCCGGTGGATCGCGAAGAAGGGTTCTCCGGCGCGGTTGTGACGTTCCACGACGCAGGCTACATTGAATCGCAAAGCGCGAACATTTGGCGGGCCGCACTCTGGCACGTCATGGTCCAGGTCCTGCTGATCGTCCTGATCACCTTTCTCGTAATCCGGTGGACAATTTTGGGGCCGATCCTCCGCGTCTCCAAGTGGATGCAGGATTTGCGCTTTGGCAAGGCGGGGATGGCCCCGCGGCCCTCTCCGGCTGGCTTTTTGGAGCCGCTCACTTCGGAAGCAGAGTCGATGGCGCAGAGCCTGACGCAGGCGCGCATGGCGGCGAAGGAAGAAGCGCGGCTCCGCGAGGCGGCCGATTCACTTTGGACTGCGGAACGCTTGCGCGTCGGTGTGCGCAAGCGTCTGAATGGCAATTCACTTTTTGTGGTCTCGAACCGGGAGCCGTACCTGCACGTTCACCGGGGCAAGGGGATCGAAACGCAGGTCCCCGCGAGCGGGCTGGTGACGGCGCTGGAGCCCATCCTCTGCGCGTGCGACGGCACGTGGATCGCCCACGGATCGGCGGATGCGGACCGCGAAACGGTGGATGCGCATGATCGGTTGCGCGTGCCGCCGGAGCAGCCGCAGTACACGCTGCGCCGCGTGTGGCTCACGAAGGAAGAAGAGGACGGCTATTACTTCGGCTTCGCCAACGAAGGAATCTGGCCGCTTTGCCACATCGCCCACACGCGCCCGACTTTTCGAGCGGCGGATTGGGAGCGCTACCGTGAAGTGAATGAGAAATTCGCCCAAGCACTGGCGGAAGAAATTGCCGGCGCGGAACAACCGTTTGTCCTGATCCAGGACTATCACTTCGCGTTGCTGCCGCGGCTCATCAAGAATTTGCGCCCGGACGCGCGAGTGGCAATTTTCTGGCATATCCCGTGGCCAAATCCGGAAGCCTTTGGCATCTGCCCCTGGCAGGCGGAGCTTTTGGACGGATTGCTGGGCGCGGACTTAATTGGCTTTCACATCCAGGCGCACTGCAACAATTTTCTGGAAACGGTGGACCACGCCATCGAGTGCCGCATTGAATGGGACCGCTTCGTTGTCAACCGCAACAGCCATTTCACTTCTGTGCGCGCGCATCCCATCAGCGTTGCCTTTCCGGAATGGGTGGAAGAACGCGACTCCACGAATCTTTCCACGGATTTCCGCACTCCGATCCTGGAAAGTCTGGGGCCGGAGACCCTCTTCCTGGGGGTCGGTGTGGACCGCGTGGACTACACCAAGGGCTTGGTGGAGCGCTTCCGTGGTATCGAGCGGCTGCTCGAGAGATACCCGCAGTACTGCGGAAAGTTTACGTTCGTGCAGTTCGGCGCGCCCAGCCGGACAACCATAAAACGATACAAGGACTTCTTCGACGAAGTCGGAAAGGAAGCGGAGCGAATTAACCAACGCTTCCAATTCAATCAATGGAAGCCCATTGACTTCCGCAACCGGCACCATAGCCACGAGGAAATTGATCCCTATTACAAGTCTGCGGACGTTTGCATCGTTACATCCCTTCACGACGGGATGAACCTGGTGGCGAAGGAGTTTGTCGCGGCGCGCGACGATGAGGATGGCGTGCTGGTGCTCAGCCAGTTCACCGGCGCGAGCCGCGAGCTGCATGACGCTCTGCTCGTAAACCCATACGACACCGAACAATTAACCGACGCGATTCGCCGGGCGTTGGAAATGCCTCACGATGAGCGCCAGGCGCGCATGCAGCGTATGCGGCAAACCGTGAAGGATCACAACGTTTATCGTTGGGCCGCGGACCTGATATCGGAGTTGGCGGAAATCCGTCTTGGCGCGCCGGAGACACAGGCAAGGTCCATGCATGCGGCATCTCTTTGATTGTTGGGAGGAAATCGCGCGCCGCGTGGGCGCCACAAGGAGGGTCCGTTTGTATTTGGATTTTGATGGCACGCTGGTGCCCTTCCGTCCAAACCCCGATCAGGTGAGGCTGCGGGAAAAAACGAAGGGGGCGCTGAGGAAATTGGTTCGGCATCCTGAACTGAATGTCGCCATCCTGAGCGGCAGGCGCCGCGCGGTCTTGATCCGGCACATCAAGGTCCCCGGCGTTCAATACCTGGGTCTCTATGGCTGGGAAAATGGAACTGGGATTTCCGTACCTCCTAAAACTGCCGCAAGCCTTTCTCATGTTCGCGGTGCGTTGGCAAAGTTGCCTGCTGAATTGCCCGGCGTTTCCCTGGAGAACAAGGGGATCAGTCTGGCCATTCATTTTCGCGGCGCGCCCCCCGCGGCAATCCATCGCGCGCGAGTCCGCATTCGGAGAACCCTCCGTCGCTTCCAAAAAGAGTTGCACATCATGCGGTCGGACAATGTCTGGGACGTGGTTCCACGCACGGTTCATGGAAAAGGCGTCGCGCTTCATCAGGCACTGGAGAACGCGGAAAAGCCGTTCCTTGGCATCTACGTCGGGGATGACACGAACGACGAACCTGCCTTCGCCGCGCTACGTGGAGGAATCACCGTGCGCGTAGGCTCCGTCCGCCGGACGAACGCCCGTTACTGGCTGCGTGATCCGCAGGAGGTTTGGATGTTCTTGAGACGCCTGGAGGCGGAGCTGCGATGAAGAGGGCCGATCATCCGTTCCAGTTTGTAACTGCTTCCTACTTGACGCGCATTTGCAATCAATCCGCCAGAAACATTGGCGAATTGCGGGACGGTCTGGAGCAATGCAGCGACGCTTCAATTTTTTACCATACCTTTCAAAGCCTGGGGCGCCACCACTTTCTCACCGAGGGATTCTCCAACGACTTCGCGCAGTGGGTCCTCGCGGGGCTGAACCGGATGGAATTCGCGGAGCAGTTGGCGGCGCTGGATATCCGCGGCTATCTGACCCTGACCGACTTGCGCACGGATCTTCTGAAGCTGGTGGATGCCTATTGCCACGCGAATCCCAACGAGCTTGCGCGCCCGGCGTTTGAGCCATTCTATTTTTTGGAGAGCGTGGAGGTGACACTCCCGCTGCCATGGGAAGCGTGGACGCTCGAGGAATTCCGCAAGGGGTTGACACATTTGAGCAACTACAGTTTCCAATTTCATTTTCTCGTCTCCCGGCTTCGCTTGCAGTTGCGCACCAACGATTTTTCGCAATGGTTCGCGAAGGAGCTGGGGCTCGAGGCCCTGGCGAAAAAAACCGACAACATTGATATCTACACCAACACCCTGGACGACGTCCGGGAAAGACTCTTCTCCATGATCGACCGGGAGCTGGCCGCATGAGCGAGACGACTACGGTGACGCGGAAAGAACGCATTGACGACTATTCCGCCATCATTGGCGCGCCCGCGATTGAAGAGCTGCGAACTCTGGCGGCCAAACTGGCGGGACGCACAGTGCTCATGGTCAATTCGACGGCCATTGGAGGCGGCGTGGCGGAGATCCTGAACCGGCTGCTGCCGCTGATGCGCGAACTTGGACTCGAGGCGCGCTGGGATGTGATTTCCGGAGGAGAGGATTTTTTCAGAGTGACAAAGGACTTTCACAATGCGCTTCACGGTGCGCCGTACACGGGGCGCAGCGAAGATTTTGATTTGTTTCTGGCGACGAATGAATCCAACCGCCAGCGTCTGCAGTTCGATTGCGAATTCACGGTGATCCACGACCCGCAACCCGTGGCGCTTGTGGATGCGCGAGCGGGCCGCGCGGGGCACTGGATCTGGCGGTGTCACATCGACCTCTCGCATCCCAACCAGGAGGTCTGGGAATTTCTGCGGCCCTTCATTTACAAGTATGACGCGGCGTTGTTTTCCGCGCCGCAGTTCGCGCGTCAGCTCTCGATCCCGCAATATTTGATGTTCCCGTGTATCGACCCGCTCTCTGAGAAGAATATCAAGCTGGAACCCAAATATATTCAAGGAGTTCTTGAGCGCTTTGGAATCGACGCGTCGCGACCAATCCTCACCCAAGTTTCGCGGTTTGACAGGTTGAAAGACCCCGTGGGAGTGGTGCGCGTGTATCAGAACGTGAAGCGATACACGGATTGCCAGTTGGTGCTGGCCGGCGGCGGCGCGGCCGACGATCCGGAAGGGGCTGAAGTCCTGGCAGAAGTCCGTCAAGTCGCGGGCAATGACAAGGACATTCACATCCTGGATTTGCCGCCGTGGAGCGCGCTCGAAATCAATGCATTGCAGCGCGCTTCGACGGTGATCCTCCAAAAAAGTCTGCGCGAAGGGTTCGGGCTCACGGTCACCGAGGCGCTGTGGAAGAAAAAGCCGGTGGTGGCCTCGGCAGTGGGGGGAATCCCCGCGCAGATCATCCACAAACATACCGGGTTGCTGGCGCATTCCATCGAGGGCGCGGCGTATCAAGTTCGGTACCTGCTCTCGAACCCCGCACTCGCTGCAAAACTGGGCGAGCAGGGACACGAACACGTCCATGACCATTTTCTGATTACGAGCAATGTGAAACGGTATCTCACACTCTTTCTCCACTCCGCGAAGGACTCCTGACAGGAAACCAATCCTCTCGCCTATTCGACGGTTCGCATGGAAGTAAGACGCGCTCCTGTGATATAGAAGCGACGCTGCCAATCCATGAAAAACAAACTCCTGATTGCGGCCCTCGCGTTCTATTTCATTGCCGCCTTGCTGGCCGTGGGCAGCAGCCACGGCTACCCGATTGGGCCTCAGCCAATTGCGGTTGCGCGCTGGCTCGCTATCTTTTCGCTCATCGGATATGCGTATCTTCGCCGGTCGCTGACCGCTTGGATCTTTGTCGCCATGGCGCTGGGCGGCGAGGTCGGCCATGACTCTCCCCATTTCTCGCAAAACCTGCGCGTCCTGAGCCAGATTTTCCTGCAGATGATCCGCGTGGTGATCGCTCCGCTGCTGTTCGCGACTCTGGTGAGCGGTATCGCGGGGCACGCCGACATCAAGAAAGTTGGGCGGCTGGGACTGAAGTCCATTATTTATTTTGAACTGGTCACCACAGTCGCCCTGGTCATTGGACTTGCGGCCATCAATATCAGCAAGGCGGGTGTGGGAGTAAGGCTTCCCGCGGCGGCAGGCGCGGCGCCAGCGCTGGCGGCGCGGCCATCGGCCACGGACATGATCCTGCACATTTTTCCGGAGAACATCGCGAAGTCGGTGGCGGAAAACCAGGTGCTGCAGGTGGTGGTGTTCAGCATGATTTTCGGAATCGCGCTGGCCTTGGTGGGCGAGGCCAAACGCAAACCGATGCTGGCCTTCGCGGAAAGTCTCGCGGAGGTGATGTTCAAGTTCACGAACATCGTGATGTATCTCGCGCCCCTCGGGGTTTTCGGCGCCATTGCTTACACCTTCGCGACGACCGGCTTCAGCGTGCTCATTAACCTCGGGCAGCTTGTGGTGACTTTCTATGCGGCGCTGGGCGTTTTCATTCTGGGAGTGCTTCTGCCCATTGCCTATTTCGCGCGGCTGCCGGTGCGGAAATTCATCCGCACTGTCGCGGAGCCGGCGACGATTGCTTTCAGCACCACCAGCTCCGAAGCGGCGTTGCCGAGCGCGATGGAATCCATGGAAGCCTTCGGAGTGCCTCGGGAAACCGTGGCCTTCGTCATTCCCACGGGATACAGCTTCAACCTGGATGGCGCGACGCTGTATCTGGCGCTGGCGTCCATTTTCGTGGCGCAGGCCGCGGGCATTCATTTGACCCTCGGGCAGGAAATAGTCCTGATGCTCATGCTGATGCTGACGAGCAAAGGCGTGGCGGGAGTTTCGCGCGGCTCCATCATTATCCTGTTCGGTGCGGCGGACCAGTTGGGATTGCCGAAAGAGCCGATGCTGTTGCTGCTCGGCGTGGACCAGTTCCTGGATATGGGGCGGACGGCGGTCAACGTGATTGGGAACTGCCTGGCCTCGGCGGTGATCGCTCGATGGGAGGGCGAACTGAAGGAGCCGAAGGCAGAGTTGAAGGCTGGAGACGCGCCTGTGAATTGAAGCAGAAGCAGTTTTCTCGTCGTCCGCTCCGTGCCTCCCGGTAGGCAAGCTCGAAATGACGGGGGGTACCCCCCCCGTCATTTTTGTAACTGCGCATTCTAAAGAA
>JBGOTC010000021.1:0-18297 GCA_041476305.1 Terriglobia bacterium | reverse complement strand
GGCGTGATGTCCTATTCCGTGAGCCAGCGAACCCAGGAGATCGGCATCCGCATGGCGCTGGGAGCGCAAAGGCGTGATGTCCTGCGGCTGATCCTGGGGAACGGGCTGGCCATGATTCTTGGCGGCATCGGAGTGGGGTTGATACTGTCAACCTACTTGACCCACACAATGAACAGCCTGCTTTACGGGATCGGGGATTTTGACGCGGTGAGTTTCTTCGCCACGTCGGCGCTGCTCCTGCTGGTGGCGCTGTTCGCCTGTTGGCTGCCGGCGCGGCGGGCTATGCGCGTGGACCCCATTATCGCACTGCGGTATGAGTGAATTTGAGGTCAAAATGACGATTGGGGTGAACAAAAACCGTCCTGGAAGCGTTGAATACGATGGGAGGACGCTAACCATTGAGGCCTTTGTGGCGTCCTATCTTCCAGCCGGGCGGGCGATGGGGGCCGACCCCTGTGTCATGGCATGATGGATGGGATTTGAGCAGTACAAGATTATTCGAATCAATACACCCCCGGGGATGGGTTGGAAGCAGCGAGAGATTCAAACTTAAGGAGAGCAACTTCCCATGGCTGACAACAACAACGAAGTATTGATCCTGATGGACGACGTGAAAAAGGTCTTCATGACCGACGAAGTGGAGACCCACGCCCTCGCGGGCATTCACCTGCAGATTAAGCGCGGTGAATATGTTGCCATTAACGGCCCTTCGGGCTGCGGCAAGTCCACGTTGCTCTCCATCCTGGGGCTGCTGGATTCGCCGAGTGACGGCAATTACGTGCTGAACTCCAAGCCGGTGTCGAATCTCTCGCTTTCCGAGCGCACGCGCATCCGGAACCGCGAGATCGGCTTCGTGTTCCAGGCGTTCAACCTGATCGGCGACTTGAATGTTTACGAGAACGTCGAGTTGCCGCTGACCTACCGCGGCATGGGCTCGGCGGAGCGCAAGCAGCGCGTGCAACAGGCGCTCGAAAAGGTGGGGATGGCGCACCGCATTAAACATTACCCTTCCCAGCTCTCGGGCGGCCAGCAGCAGCGCGTGGCTGTGGCGCGCGCTTTGGTGGGCGATCCTTCCATTCTGCTGGCGGACGAGCCGACCGGAAACCTGGACTCGAAGAACGGCGAGGCCGTCATGGAACTGATGACGGAACTGCACCGCGGCGGCGCGACCATCTGCATGGTGACGCACGACCCGCGCTACTCGCGGTTTGCTGACCGGAGCATCCACCTTTTTGACGGACGCATCGTTGAAGAGAATTTTGAGGAAAGCAGCAGCGCCGCGGCGCACTGAACGCAGCCTGCCGTATCCTCTCTACATCTACTCCACGCGCGGCCTTGAGCCGCGCGTGGCTATTTTAGGACGCTCATTTTTACGCTACCGAGCCAGGCCCTGGGTTTCCCGTTATGAATAGCCGAAATCCCGCGGAACCTTTTGGCGCTCGTTTGCGTTGATTCGAGTAGCAATCCTGCAAGACACATGGCGGCATCGGCATTGGGGGAGGTCATCCGTGGATACCCTGTGGAAGGACATCAAGTTCGGCTGGCGCGCGATCATAAAATCGCCGGGTTTTACGGCCATCGCGGTTATCGCGCTCGCGCTCGGCATCGGCGCCAACACGGCCATATTCAGCATTGCCGACGCCTTCCTCCTGAAGCCCCTGAACATTCCGGATCCCGAACACCTGGTCATCGTCGGCGCAGTCAGGCCGGGCGCGACCAGCGACATCAACAGCGTCTCCGCAGCCGACTTCGCCGATTGGAAACAGCAAACCAAATCCTTTGCGGGGATGGGCGGATTCCAGTGGGACGAAGTGAGCCTGACGGGCGCGGGCCTGCCCGAAAAAGTTCAGGGATTCAGAGTTACCTCAAACCTGTTCGAGTTGTGCAGTGAAAGACCGCTCTACGGCCGGACATTTCTCCCCGAAGAAGAACAACCGGGCCACGACGGCGTTGTCGTCATTGGTCAAAAACTCTGGGAGCGCCGCTTCGGAGCCGATCCGCGGATTATCGGACAAGAGGTCCATCTCGACGGGCGACCCTATACGGTTGTGGGAATCATGTCGCGGACATTCGACTTCCCGCAGCTGGCGGAGCTATGGGTGCCAATGGCCTTCACTCCGCAACAATGGACGGACCGCAAATCACATGTGATGTGGCCGGTGGCAAAACTCGGGCCGGGCTCGACCATTGCAAGCGCGAACGTGGAGATGAAAGCCATCGCGCAGCGGTTCAGCGACGCCTATCCGGACTCCAATCACAATTGGGGCGCGAAGGTGGAATCCATCCGCATCTTCGAGTTGGGCGATTTCACGGTGCAATACACGCTGATGCTGCTCGGGGCCGTGGGCTTTGTGCTGCTCATCGTTTGCGCCAACGTCGCCAACCTGCAACTTGTGCGCGGCGCCAGCCGGCACAAGGAGATGGCCATCCGCATGGCGCTGGGCGGGAGCCGCTGGCGGCTTGTCCGTCAATTGCTGACAGAGAGCGTGATCGTCGGGCTGACAGGAGCGGCTCTGGGACTTCTGTTTGCAAAATGGGCCGTCAATCTGGTGGTTGTCAACATGCCGCCGGACGTGGCGAAATTCATTCCCGGTTGGTACCAGATACGCATGGATTCGCGCGCGATGCTTTTCACGATGATCGCCGGAGTTGTGGCGGGGATCATTTCCGGTTTGCTGCCTGCATTCCAGGGCTCGCGGATCGACGTGAACGAAGCGTTGAAGGAAGGCGGGCGGTCAAGCTCCAGCGGCCGCGGGCGTCATCGCCTGCGCAACGGACTGGTGGTCGCGCAGGTGACGCTCGCGACGATCCTGGTGATTGGCTCCGGATTGTTGGTCCGGGGATTTCGCACAATTCTGAGTTTCAATCAGGGCTTCCAACCGCAGACAATTCTCACAGCCAGCCTGAATTTGCCGGACAACCGCTACACCAAACCCGAACAGCGCACCATGTTCTACTCCCAGGTGTTGGAGCGGCTGGGCGGTATGCCCGGCGTGCAGGGGGCGGCCTTCACTTCCTGGGTGCCTTATGGAAGCGGAGGAGGCTGGGCGCAATTCACCATTGAAGGCAGACCCTGGCGCGACGCGAGCGAGGTGCCCACAGCTTCCTCACTGGCGGTAAGCCCCAACTATCTTCAATTGGTCCATGTCCCGCTCATCCGCGGGCGCTCGCTGACCGAGCAGGATACGGCGGAGGCTCCCACGGTCACGCTGATCAGCCAGAGCATGGCGCGCAAGTATTGGCCGGGAGATGACCCCATCGGCCATCACATCAAGGTCGGTGGAAATGATTCGAAGAATCCATGGATGACCATTGTCGGTGTTGTGGGCGACGTCAAGATGGATTGGGAAAGCACCCGACCGCTTTACGCATTTTACCGGTCCTACAAACAGGCATCGCGCACCTACGCACAATTGATGGTCCGCAGCACCGGCGATCCGATGTTGCTGGCGCCCGCGGCGGGTTCGGCCGTGGCAGCGGTGGACCCCGAACTGCCGCTGGTGGACGTGATGCCGATGACCAAGGTGATCAACAACAACATCATTGGGATCGCGTATGTTGCGGTGATGATGGGCGTCATCGGATTTATGGCGTTGTTGCTGGCGGCCGTGGGAGTTTACGGCGTCATGGCCTTCACCGTCACCGAGCGTACCTTTGAGATTGGAGTGCGCATGACCTTCGGCGCGCAGCCATTCGACGTCCTGAAAATGATTATTGGCAAAGGACTCCTGCTGGTGGGCATCGGACTGGGCATTGGACTTCCCTTGACGGTGGGGCTCACCTACTACCTGAGAAACCTGGTCTTCGGCATCGACGCCACGGACCCGGTCACCTTCATCGGGATCGCGGTGGCGCTCATGGCCACAGCGGTGGTGGCGTGCTGGTTCCCCGCGCGAAGAGCCACGCGTGTGGATCCGATTATCGCGCTGCGATACGAATAGGCCTCCATTTCCTTGCTCACGAATTGAGATAGTTCCTCTCGCGTCAACCGATACCTTCCGGTAAGATACCGGCCATGGGAGTTTTCTGGCGGGACGTCCAGTTCGGCCTTCGCGGATTGCGAAAAGCTCCCGCGTTCACGGCCATTGCCGTGCTTGCCCTGGCACTGGGAATCGGCGCGAACACCGCCATCTTTAGCATCGCTGACGCATTCCTCCTGAAGCCCCTGCCGCTGCCCGACCCCGATCACCTGGTGGTCATGCTCGAACAGGCGCCTGGACAGACCGGCAACGATGCGACCGGCACTTCCCCGGCCAACTATCTCGACTGGCAGCAACAATCCAGAACCATGGAAGAGATGACGGCCTGGATGTGGAATTCGGTGAACCTGACCGGCTCGGGCACACCGGCGAAATTGCAAGGCTATAAGGTGCAATCGAATTTCTTTTCGATTGGTGGCGCGAAGCCATTCCTGGGGCGGACATTCCTGCCCGGAGAAGACCAACCGGGAAACGACGGCGTGGTGGTCCTGAGCCACGGCTTGTGGGCGCGCCGGTTCGGGGCCGACCCGAAAATTATTTCCCAGACAATTCAACTCGACGGCCGGCCCTACACCGTGGTTGGGGTGATGCCCGCGTCATATCGTTTTCCGATTGCCGCGGAGCTCTGGCTGCCGCTGGCATTGGATCCGGCGCTGTGGTCGCGGCGGAACTGGCCGGCGCTGTTTGTGATGGGCCGGCTGAGGCAGGGTGAGACGCCCCAGCATGCGCGCGCGGAAATCACGGGGATTGAATCGAGGCTCGGGGAAGCCTATCCGGCATACGTGCGCGGCTGGCACGTCCTGGTGATGCCGATCCGTCTATTCTCCACCGGAAATGACGCGCATGATTACGCCGTGCTGTTGCTCGGCGCGGTGGGATTCGTCCTGCTGCTGGTGTGCGCCAACATCGCCAATCTGCAGTTTGTCCGCGGAGCGAAACGCGTGAAGGAGATTGCCATCCGCGCCGCGCTCGGGGGAAGCCGCTGGCGAATCATCCGCCAATTGCTTACGGAAAGTGTGTTGATTGCGCTGGGCGGCGCAGCGCTGGGATTCCTGTTCGCGCGATGGACAGTCCGGCTCTTTCTGTTCAACATGCCGGCCGACGTTTCACGGTTTATCGCCGGATGGGACGAAATCCATGTGGATGGCCGAGCCCTGGGCTTCACCGTGCTCGTCGCGGTGAGCGCGGGAATCCTGGCCGGACTTTTCCCGGCGATGGAGAGCACCCGAGCGGGGCTGAGCGAGACTCTGAAGGAAGGCGGGCGCTCTGGGTCCAGCGCGCGCGGGCGGCAGAAATTACGCAGCTTGCTGGTCGTCCTGCAGATTTCGCTCGCGGTGGTGCTGCTGGGTAGCGCGGGGCTCTTGGTGCGCGGTTTCCATCGCATCCGTGATGTGAATCAGAGTTACCGGCCCGAGTCCCTGCTGACCATGCTGATCAATTTGCCGGATTCGAAATATCGTCCCAAGCCGCAGAATGCGCAGTTCTTCGACCAGCTCCTCCCGCGGCTCGCGGCAATTCCGGGAGTGCAGGGCGCGGCGACGACGACAACCGTGCCCTATGCGGTGGGCCACTCCACCTACGTGTTCAGCATTGAAGGACGTCCAAACGACAGCCAGTCCAACGGACAGGGCGCGGAGATCGAAAGCATCAGTCCAAATTATTTTCGTGTGATGGGCATCCCGCTGATCCGCGGCCGCGAATTCACGGAGCAGGATGGCGCCGGCGCACCGCCGGTTGTCGCGATCAGCGAGGGCATGGCCAAGCGGTATTGGCCCAGCGAAGATCCGATCGGGCGCCGCTTCAAGATGGGCGCGGCAACAAATCCGAAATATCCCTGGATGACCATCACGGGGATCGTGGCGAACGTCGCCATGGACCCGAGCAGCCCCGGGCCGGGCGCCATGTTCTATCTGCCCTACCAACAATTCCCGCGCACTTACGCATCGCTGATCCTGCGCACTTCGGGAGCGCCGGAATCGGTGGTGCCCGCGGTGCAAGCGAGCATCGCCAGTGTGGATGCGGAGCAGACGATTTCCGACGTGAAATCGCTGGCGCAGGTGATCCGTGAGTCCACCATCAACATCGCCTACGTCTCGGCGATGATGAGCGCGCTGGGAATCCTGGCGCTGGCGCTGGCCGCCGTGGGAGTGTACGGAGTGATGGCATTCACGGTCGCGGAGTCCTCGCATGAAATTGGAATTCGCATGGCGCTGGGGGCGCTGCCGGGAAATGTGCTGCGATTGATTATTGGCCGCGGGATGCTCCTGACGGCGACGGGGCTGTTGATTGGCGCGCCCACTGCTTTCTGGCTGGCGCGTCTGCTGGGGAGTTATATCGGCGGCATCGGGTCTGCCGATCCGGTGTCACTCCTGGAAGTCTCCGCGATGCTCGCGGCTGTGGCGTTCCTGGCATGCTGGATCCCCGCTCGCCGCGCTGCGCGCGTGGACCCCATGGTCGCGCTCAGGTACGAATAATCTGCTTTGAACTCGGCCTCGAGGCCGATAAAACGTAACACTTGCCTTCCTCAAAGCGTCTCCCTTATCGAGTAATGTCAGGCAATCCGTGCTGCGCGGGAAGAGCCGCCCTCGCCAAGAGAAAAATGAAAGAATCCAAACCATAGTGAACTCTCCAACGTCAAACATCGTAAGTATCCACAAATAGAACTGGGGAGGCTCCATGGGCATACTCTGGCAGGATATTCGCTACGGGATCCGCATGCTGGCGAAAAGGCCGGGCATCACTCTGATCGCAGTGCTGACGCTGGCTCTGGGGGTCGGTGCCAACACCGCCATCTACAGCGTTGTGGACGCCGTGCTCCTGCGCCCGCTGCCCTACAAACAGCCCGAGCGGCTGGTGTTCCTCTCCGAATGGTCCCACCAAGTCCCCGGGATGAGCATTTCCATGGCGAACTTCAATGACTGGCGCGCCATGAACACCGTGTTCGAGACGATGTTTCCCTATCGCGCCAACAGGGTGGTATTGACCGGTCAGGGCGACGCGGAAGCTCTCCAAATGCGCGAAGTGACTGCGGAACTTTTCCCCACATTCGGCGTGCAACCGGTGCTTGGCCGCGCCTTGAATCCGAGCGATGACAAGGTGGGCTCGGAGCGCGTTGTCCTGCTGAGCGATGGCTTCTGGGCGCGTAAGTTTGCACGCGATCCGAATGTGATTGGCAGGAAATTGGAATTGGACAAGGAGCTCTACACGATTATCGGGGTGCTGCCCTCCAGCCAATTCCACGGGAGCTGGCGGCAGTACTCGGTATTCAGTTCGCTCTGGAGACATGAAGATACGGATGGCGGGCCCGCCAACCGTGGAAACCATCCGGGAATCTACGCCGTGGCGCGGATGAAGCCGGGCGTCACTTTGCAGCAGGCTCAGGCAGAAATGAGAGGTATAGCCGAGCGGTTGGGGAAACAATATCCCAACACAAACGCGGGAAACAGCGCCACGGTGGACTCACTGCTCAACGCAATTGTCGGGGATGTCCGGCCCTCACTCCTGGTCCTGATGGCTGCCGTTGGATTTGTCCTGTTGATCGCGTGCGCCAATGTGGCAAACCTGATGTTGGCTCGCGCCAGCGAGAGGCAAAAAGAAATGGCCGTGCGCACGGCGCTCGGCGCGGGACGCTTTCGGCTGGTCCGCCAGTTGTTGACGGAGAGCATGTTGCTCGCCATTCTGGGGAGCGCGCTTGGATTGTTGGTGGCTTTCCTTGCCACACGCGCGCTGGGCGCCTCCGCACCTGCTAACGTGCCACGCATCGATGGGGTTTCCATCAATACACCGGTGCTCCTCTTCACCTTGGGGCTCACTCTGTTCACTGGAATCTTTTTTGGACTATTCCCCGCATGGCAGGCAACGCGGGGCGATGTGCATGACGCGATCAAGGAAGGTGGCCGGGGTGGGACAGCGACCTCCGGACGCAAGCGGTTCCGTTCCGCTCTGGTGGTTACTGAAGTGGCGGTTTCGCTGGTGTTGTTGGTAGGCGCGGGCCTGATGATCAAGAGCCTTTACCGCGTGCTGAATGCCGACCCGGGATTCAAGCCTTCCGGAGTGCTGACCGCGGGCTTTTCGCTTCCGGAGGCGCAATACACAAATGCGGATCAGCGAATCAGTTTTGTGAATCAGTTGGTCGCCAAACTCCAGGCAGCCCCAGGCGTTGAAGCCGCCGCTTTCAAGATGCCTTTGCTGGGCGGGTACCAATCGGGGTACGTCGTCGAAGGGCGCCCGCTTCCTGAACCAGGGAAAGGTGCCTCCACGGACATTACACGGATCACGGCGGATGGATTGAAGGCCATGGGGATTCCGATCCTCCGAGGGCGGAACTTCACCGCAAGCGACAACGAAAAATCGGAGCACGTTTGCATCATTGATACGACCATGGCCGAATCCACCTGGCCCGGCGAAGACCCTATCGGCAAGCACATCTCCATCTTCGGCCGCCGGGACGATCCGAAGGCCATGGATTGGATGACTGTTGTGGGCGTCGCCGCACACACGAAAAACTACGGTGTTGACCAGCCCTCGCGTGTGGAAACTTACGTCCCTTATGCGCAGCGGCCCATGAGCGGGGGAGTGGTCGTGCTGCGCACAACCGTTGATCCGATGAGCCTGGCTCCGGCCTTGCAAGCGGCGATTCATTCGCTCGACAAGGATGTCCCGGTGGCGCAAGTCCGCGCGCTAGGTGGAATTATCGAAGAAGGTGTGGCTCCGCGCCGGCTTTCCGCCATGCTGCTGAGTGTTTTTGCGGGGCTGGCCTTGCTGCTGGCGGCAGTGGGAATTTACGGAGTAATGTCCTATATGGTTATGCAGAGGAACCAGGAGATCGGAATCCGCGTGGCCTTCGGCGCTCAGCGCATGGACATTCTCAAAATGATTCTTCGCAGCGGGATGGCCCTGCTTTTGTTAGGATTGGTGATTGGATTGGGTGGCGCACTCTACCTGAGCCGTTTCCTGGAGAGCCTGCTCTTTCAGGTGCCCACGCGCGACCCGATGATTTTTGCTTCGATTCCTTTGATCCTCGCCGCAGTGGCGCTGGTGGCATGTTACCTGCCCGCGCGGCGTGCGATGGGCGTGGATCCGATTGTGGCGTTGCGCGAGGAATAGTTTCTGTTCGAGATGGACGAGGAGAGAAAATGGCAGAACCCCTGATCCAATTGCGAAACATCGAGAAATCCTACGACATCGCCGCTGGAAAATTTTTTGTGCTGCGCCGCATCAACGTGGATATCCAGCAGGGAGAGTTCGTCACCATCATGGGGCCTTCCGGGGCGGGCAAATCCACCTTGCTCGCCATTGTTGGGATGCTCGATGGCGCGTGGACCGGCGAATACCACTTCGTGGATCAACCGGTGCACAAGCTCAGCATCAAGCAGAGAAATGAATTGCACAAGCGGTACATCGGTTTTGTTTTTCAGAGCTACCACTTGATTGACAATCTCACGGTCTTCGAGAACCTTGAAATCCCTCTTTCCTATAAAAATGTTCCGCGGGGGGAACGCACCAGCATGGTCTGCGACATCCTGGACCGTTTCAACATCGTCGGGAAGAAAGACCTCTATCCCAATCAACTCTCCGGAGGGCAGCAGCAACTCGTCGCCGTGGCGCGCGCCGTGGTGATGACGCCGAAACTCATCCTTGCGGATGAACCGACCGGCAACCTGCATTCCGGGCAGGGCGACGAAATCATGCAACTCTTCAAGCGCCTGAATGACGCCGGCACAACCATCATTCAGGTCACGCACTCCGAAAGAAATGCCGCCTACGGCAATCGCATCGTGAACTTGAAGGACGGCTGGATCGTGGACGAGACGCGCCCCGTCGCTGCAGGGTCTGGCGCAGCGGACTGAGCGCCCCCCCATTTTCGCGACATGACTTCCCAAAATCGGTCACATGGCTGGCTTCGCAGCCACTGAAGTAGCCATAAGTCTATTATATTCAGTACTATATCCCACTGTGATCTGGGCCGAAGACTTGCTCTTTCCACCCTAGAGATTCCACCATCTGCTGACGACAATCAGGCACGATTGAGGGGGGCGTTCATGTTTGACGGCCTTTGGCAGGATTTCAGATTCGGCTTCCGGACCCTTCGCAAGAACGGCGGCTTTACCGCGATTGCCGTGTTGACGCTGGCGCTCGGCATCGGCGGAAACGCGACGATTTTTTCGCTGGTTCACGGAGTCCTTCTTCGCCAACCTCCCTACCCGCATCCGGAAAAAGTAGTGATGGTGTGGGAAAAGCGCGTGCGCGAGAACATGGCGACAAACGTGGTTTCTCCCGCCGACTACCTGGATTGGAAAAATCAGAACACCGTTTTTGAAAGCATGGCGGCGTTGCAGTATGCGCCCGTGGATTTGCTGGGCGGCACCGAACCTCAGCGCGTTCCGGCCGGAGTCGTGGGCGCGGAGTTCTTCAATGTGCTGGGGATTCAACCGCAACTTGGAAGGTTTTTCAACGAACACGATGAGGTTGTGGGACAGCATCGTGTTCTCGTGTTGACCCATGGACTCTGGCAGCGAAGTTTTGGAGGCGACCCCAAGATTGTTGGCCAGGCCATCAACATCAACGGCGTGGCATGGATGGTGGTGGGTGTCCTGCCCAAGAATTTTGAATTTCCCTACGCGAAGGTCGAGATGTGGGTTCCCATGCCCATCACCGAGGATTTTCATCACATTCGCGGAGCCCATTTCCTGACGGTGTTTGCCCGGCTGAAACCAAATGTGAGCATGCAAACAGCGCAAGTGGAAATGGATGGCATCGCATTGCGCCTGGAGGCGCAGAACCCCGGAATCAATCGCGGGCACAGCGCCAACGTGCTGCCGTTGCGAGAAGAACTGGTCAAGGAGATCCGCCCGGCGCTGAAGGTCCTTAGCTACGCGATCGGTTTTGTGCTTCTGATCGCCTGCGCGAATGTGTCCAATCTATTGCTGGCCTCAGCCGTGCGTCGGCAAAGGGAGATTGCCGTGCGTCAGGCGGTGGGCGCGAGCCGCTGGCGGCTGGTGCGGCAGTTGCTCGTTGAATCTCTGCTGCTGGCGGCTCTGGCAGGCGGAGTGAGTTGCATCGTCGCGGTATGGGGTATTTCGGCGCTTGGGCCGCTGTTGGAGCAAAGCGGCTGGCAAGTTCCCTTGCCTCCCTTCCACATGGATATCACCGTGGTTCTTTTCCTGGCAGCTATCTCTGCATTGAGCTGTCTGCTCTTCGGGTTGGTCCCGGCGCTGAGCTCTTCTCGCACGAATGTCGTCGGCGCGCTGAAGGGCGAAGGGACTCTGACGCGCCTGCTGGGAGGAAATCAAAGGGTGCGCGCCGGGCTGCTCGTAGGCGAAGTAGCGCTCTCCACGGTCCTGCTTGTTGGCGCAAGTTTGATGGTGCGCACTTTTGTCCAATTGCGTGCGGTGCAACCTGGATTTGAATCCTCAAAGGTGATGGCGCTTCCCATCGCGTTGAACGGTAAAAGGTATGGAGACGACCAGAAGAAGCTCGCTTTCTTCGAGGAGATGATGCGGCGGACCGCGGCGATGCCCGGGATCGAATCCGCGGGCAGCGCAGACATCCTGCCTCTGAGCGGGCAGGACAGCCGCACGGGGATCAACATCGAAAACCGGGAACCAAATCCAAATGAAAATACGCGCGCGCACCATCGCGTCGTCACTCCAGGATTCCTCGAAACCATGCGAATCCCTCTGCTGGAGGGCCGAACCATTCGGGAGACGGACACTTCCGCCGGCCAGAAGGTTGCAGTGATAAACCTGACGGCGGCGCGGCGTTACTGGCCCGGACAAAGCGCCATCGGAAAGCGGTTCATGGTCGGCCGAGAAACCGTGTGGACGGAAATTGTGGGAGTGGTCGGCGACGTGAGAGATTTCGGTTTGGATTTGGATTCAAATCCCGTCATGTACCTTCCACTCGCTCAGTCCCCCGGGAATTGGATGAATATCGTAGTGCGGAGCAATCGAAGCCCCGGTGACATCGCCGCGGCGCTGAAAACGGAGGTCCAATCCATAGACAAGGACCAACCCGTGGGCACGCTCGTAACCATGGAGGAATTGGTTTCCAATTCGATTGCCCCGCGCGCGATGAACCTGTTGCTGCTGGGGCTGTTCGCTGCCGTAGCGCTGGTGATGGCTGCCGCAGGAATCTATGGCGTCATTTCCAATGTCGTCACGCAACGCACCCGGGAAATCGGCATCCGCATCGCGCTAGGAGCACAGCGCGGAGATGTTCTACGGATGGTGCTCGGGCAGGGGATCCGTCTGGTATTGGTGGGATTGGTGGTGGGACTCGCCGGAAGTTTCGAGTTGGCGCAGGTGATGAAAAAAATGCTGTATCACACCAGCGCAGCAGACCCCATGACTCTGGCGGTTGTTCCGGTCTTGCTGGGCGCAGTAGCATTTGTGGCGTGTTTCGTTCCCGCGCAGCGCGCCACGGGGGTGGACCCGCTCGTGGCGCTACGCCATGAGTGAGCGGTAACCAGGGATTGTGCCGGAGAGAGGTCGGAGGCGAGAATGACGAGTTTTCTGCGTGATGTCCGCTACACATTGCGCATCTTCGCGAAAAATCCGGGCGTGACATGCATCATGGTGTTTTCACTGGCGCTGGCAATTGGCGCAAATACCGCGATTTTCAGTGTCGTTTATGGAGTGCTGCTGCGCCCCCTTCCGTATCCCCGGCCGGACCAGATCGTTTCGGTGAATGAAGTGAGCGCGAAGGGCACGCTGATGAATTTTGCCGACCCGAACTTTGATGACGCCCGGTCTTTGAATCACACGCTTCAGGGATTGGCGGAGTACGCCAGCGTCGTGGAATCCGTTTCCGGAACCTCCGAGCCGGCTCGTGCCCTCGTGGCCTTCGTATCCAAGGATTTTTTCCATGTGATGGGCGTGCACCCGGTTATCGGCCGGGATTTCTCCGCGGAGGAGCAAAAAGCAGGGGCCACCCCCGTCCTCCTGGTCAGTGATAATTACTGGAGACAGAGCCTGGGCGCCTCCGCCGACCTCTCCCGATTTCGACTGAGAATTGGCGACCGCGTGTTCAGTGTGGTTGGCGTAATGCCGCCGGGCTTTCATTTTCCGTCGGCGTCTGACATCTGGTACCCGCGTGAATTGGAGGAAGTGTATCCCAGCAGGACTGCTCACAATTGGCGCGCGGTAGGAAGATTGCGCGACGCCGTGTCCGTGGATCAGGCGCGGGCCGATCTCAGCGGCATCGGAAAAGGAATCGCCGGCGTTCATGGAAAAGAAAGCCCCTACATGTTGCATGACATCGCGCTGGCCCCGTTGCAGGAGACGATGACGCGCGACGTCCGTCCGGCATTGATTCTGCTTCTCGGCGCTGTCGGGTTTTTGCTTCTCGTGGCTTGCGCCAATGTTGCAAACCTCTTGCTCTCGCAGGCTTCGGCCCGCGAGCGTGAATTGGCGGTCCGCGCGGCACTGGGCGCCGCTCGCCGCACGCTTGTCCTGCAGTTCCTCACCGAGGCGCTGGTCCTTTCACTTCTTGGCGGCTTGTTGGGTGTGTTTGCAGCCGTCTGGGGGGTTCAGGGATTGCTGGCACTGGCCCCCAATGACCTCCCGCGGCTTGAATCTGTGGCCGTCAATTTGCCGGTTCTTCTTTTCGCATTGGGGGTTTGTGTCGCTGTTGCCGCGGGACTCGGAATTTTCGCCGCCATGCATGCCGCCTCGGGAGATCTTCGTGGCGCGCTCGTGGAAGGCGGCCGCAGCCAAGCGGGATCACGCGGAAGCCAGAAGATCGGCCGCGCCATCGTCGCAGCGCAAGTCGCAGTGACACTGACGCTTCTCGTGGGAGCGGGATTGCTCGGTCGCAGCCTCTACCGCGTGCTCTCCGTCGATCCCGGGTTCACGACGGAACGCGTCCTCACCATGAGCCTGGATATGCCCGGGACGGAAGGCCCCGCCGCAAAAGCGCTGCGATCGGCGCAATTCAGTGAACTCTTCGCGCGCCTGCGGGCGGTGCCAGGAGTCACTGAAGTGGGCGCGGCCAACGAAATCCCCCTGAATGGCGGACTCTCGGACGGAATGTTTTTCGAAGCGAACCCTCAGGAACAACCGAAGACCTTTGATGATTTCGATAGGATTTCAAAGGACAAATCGCGCACCGGCGATGCGGATTTCTGCGCGGCAACTGACGGATATTTCCGCGCCCTCGGCATCCGCCTGATCCGCGGCAGATTATTTGATGAGCGAGACGGCATAAACGCCCCGCACGTCGCCCTGATCACCGAATCGCTCGCCCGCATCAAGTGGCCCTCGCAGGATCCCATCGGTCGAATGATCGAATTCGGCAATATGGATGGTGATCTCCGTCTGCTGACCATTGTTGGGATCGTCAGCGACGTCCATGAGGAGGCCCTGGAATCGCGGGTGCGGCCAACCGTCTATGTGAATCTCCTCCAGCGGCCAAGAGGCACGCTGACCGTTGTGATGCGCGCTAATTCCGAAGCGCAGACCGTCTTCTCCGCTGCCCGCGCCATCCTGCATGAAATCGCTCCCGAAGTTCCTCCGCGGTTCCGGACTTTTTCACAGGTCTATGCGGCCTCCGTTGGATCGCGCCGCTTCAATACCCTGCTGGTCGGAGCGTTTGCTGTCACTGCGCTACTGGTGGCCCTGGCTGGCATCTATGGCGTCATGTCCTACACCGTCACGCGGCGCACGCGCGAAATTGGCGTCAGGATGGCGCTCGGCGCGCAGTCGCGGGATGTCCTGCTCCTTGTGCTTCGCCAGGGACTGGTGACGGCGTTGATCGGCGTCGCCATCGGACTCGTGGGAGCCTTCGCACTGACGCGCACCATGCAATCCCTTTTGTTCGGCATCCAGCCCACGGACCCACTTACATTTTTTGGCGTAGCAGCAATGCTGACCTTCATCGCCATTGTGGCGTCCTACATACCAGCGCAGCGAGCGACTCATGTGGATCCGATTGTCGCGCTGCGGTATGAATAGCCCGCCGAGCGGGCATCACAGGAGGAAGGACTATGAAGCTGGCAAAGTTTTCCAGGATCGCGTTGACAGTCCTGGCCGTGGCGCTGATTGCTTCTACGGCGTCCATGGCACGGGACACCGCGGCCGAAGGGGCATTTGAAAGGACGCTCAAGGTGAGCGGCGCTGTGGACCTCACCGTCTCGACAAGTTCCGGCTCCATCAGTGTTCACACGGGCGACGCATCCACTGTTCGCGTGAATGCCAAGATTCGTGTGAGCGATGGCTGGCGGATTACAAGCAGCGAAGCCAGGGAAAAAGTCCGCAGGATTGAAGCCAACCCGCCGATCGAGCAGGAAGGCAACACCATCCGCATCGGCGAAATCCGCGACGAAGAGTTGCGGCGGAACGTGTCCATCAGCTACGAAGTCATCACACCGGTCGAGACTCGTCTGCGCGCGAGCAGCGGCTCCGGCAGCGAAACACTCGAGGGTGTTCACGGTCCCGTGGACGCTTCCACAGGTTCGGGAAGCATTCACGTGACCCACATCGGCGGCGAAGTGCATGCCACGACCGGCTCGGGCACCATCACAGCGGATGGCGTGCAGGGCCCCATGCGCGCCACCACGGGCAGCGGCGGAATCCGCGCCAATGGAATCGCAGGCGGGCTCACTGGACAGACCGGCAGCGGCAGTATTGAACTCGAACAAACCGCCGCGGGTGACGTGGACGTTCAAACGGGATCCGGCGGCATCTCTCTCCGGGGAGTGAAGGGACGCCTCCGCGCGCGTGCGGGCAGCGGCAGCATTCTTGCCGAGGGCACGCCCACCGGCGAATGGCTTTTGCATTCCGGGTCCGGCGGCGTAACACTTCGCTTGCCTGCCGACGCCGGCTTTGAACTGGACGCCAGCACGGGTTCCGGCAGCGTCAGCACCACGCATGAGATCACTGTTATTGGGGTGATCGGCAACCGGCACGCGCTGCGCGGCAAGTCTCATGGCGGCGGCCCGCTCATCTCGGCCACCACCTCTTCGGGAAGCATTCGCGTAGAATAAGGGCGGGGCGGAATCCGGCGGGCCGGTCCACCGGCCTGCCGGAGCCAGACCCCGCTGGAGTGCGGCGAAGGACGCAAACCCGACGACGGAATGAAAACAACCAACCCGGCCGCAGCCCGCGTGCTCGTCGCCGACGACCAGCCCGATGTACGCGAGGCCCTGCGGCTGCTGCTGAAGAACGAAGGTTTTGAAATCCAGACGGCGACTTCCCCGGCCGAAATCCTGGCGGCGCTGGAATCACGGGAATTTGACATTGTCCTGATGGATTTGAATTACGCGCGCGACACCACGTCGGGCGCGGAGGGCCTGGACGTGCTGATGCGCATCCAGGCCATGGATAGCGCGCTACCCGTGGTGGTGATGACCGCCTGGGGCAGCGTGCAGGTCGCGGTGGAAGCCATGCGCCGCGGCGCGCGCGATTTCATCCAGAAGCCCTGGGAAAACGCGCGGCTCCTGGCCATTGTCCGCACGCAGATCGAGCTTCGCCAGGCGCTGCGGCGCCAGATGCGCCTTGAAGCTGAAAACCGCCTGCTGCGCGCGGAATCTCTCCCCACACTCATTGCTGAATCGGAAGCCATGCGCCCGGTGCTGGAGTTGATCGCGCGCGTGGGACCTTCCGACGCAAACATCCTCGTCACCGGGGAGCACGGCACTGGCAAGGAAGTGGTCGCCAAGACCCTCTATGCGCTTTCTCCGCGCGCAAGCAAGCCGCTTGTTACAGTTAACGCTGGCGGACTTTCCGAGGGACTCTTCGAGAGCGAACTTTTCGGCCACGTCAAGGGCGCGTTCACGGACGCGAAAATGGATCGCGTGGGGCGGTTCGAGCTGGCGGACGGCGGCACACTGTTCCTCGACGAAATCGCAAACGTTCCGCTCAACTTGCAGGCGAAGCTCCTGCGAGTCCTGGAAACGGGCGAAATGGAGCGCGTTGGCTCCTCGAAAACCCGTCGCGTGGATGCGCGCATCCTGGCGGCCACCAATGCCGACGTGAATGCGGAGGTCGCCGCGGGCCGCTTCCGCCAGGACCTTCTCTTCCGGTTGAACACCATCGAAATTCAACTGCCGCCGTTGCGCGACCGCCGCGAAGACATTCCCCTTCTGGCGAACCATTTCTTGAGGATGTACGCGCAACGTTATCGCAAAAACCTCACGGGTTTTGATCTCGCGTCGGTGCAGGCGCTCAATGAGCATCCCTGGCCGGGCAATGTCCGCGAGCTGGACCACTCCGTGGAGCGCGCGGTGCTGCTCGCGCAAGGCAATCAGGTGCGCGCGTCGGACCTCGGCCTGCGCCCGGCTTCTGCCGGAGGCGCGGCGCGTCTGGAAGAAATGAGCCTTGAAGATGTGGAGCGCTATCTGGTGCAGAAAACTCTGGCGCGATTTGACGGCAACGTGAGCCAGGCGGCATCAGCGCTGGGACTCAGCCGTAGCGGGCTTTATCGCCGCATGCAAAAATATGGCTTATGAAAGAGCTATTCCATGAGCGCCGCATCCTGCTGCTGGTGCTGGCCGCCGGACTCCCCGGATCGGTCATCGCGCTGATCCTTCTCTGGAGCGGGCCCTACTCCGCCAAACTTTGTTGGACCCTGACCATTCTCATTGTGGGTGTGTGGCTGGGCCTTGCCGCGTCCGTACGGCAAAAAGTCGCCTTCCCTCTTCAAACACTTTCCAACCTGCTGGCCGCCATGCGCGAGGGAGATTTCTCGATCCGCGGGCGCGGCGCAACTTCTCCTGACGCGCTTGGTGAAGTGATTCGCGAGGTGAATGCGCTTGGAGAAACTCTGCGCGAGCAGCGCCTCGGCGCCGTGGAAGCCACGACGCTGTTGCGCAAGGTCGTGGAAGAAATTGACGTAGCCATGTTCACGTTTGACGGCACGCAACATTTGCGCGTGGTGAACCGCGCGGGGGAGCGTCTGCTCGGCCTTCCCGCCGAACGTATGCTGGGCCGCACCGCATCGGAGCTGGGTCTCGCGGGCTGCCTGGAAGGCGAGCCCGCGCGCACGCTCGAAGTCAGCTTCCCCGGCGGCACCGGGCGCTGGGGCATGCGGCGCAGCACATTCCGCGAAGGCGGATTGCAACACCAGTTGCTGGTGCTCTCCGATTTGCGCCGCGCGCTGCGCGAAGAAGAGCGCCAGGCTTGGCAGCGCCTGATCCGCGTCCTTGGCCACGAACTGAATAATTCTCTGGCGCCGATTCAAAGCGTCGCGGAAAGCATGGAGAGCCTGCTGGGCAGGTTGCCCGCTCCGGCGGAGTGGCCCGCGGACGCTTCCGCGGACATGCGCAGCGGCTTCGGCGTGATTCGCGCGCGCTCGGCGGCGCTCGGCCGCTTCATGAATG
>JBGOTC010000020.1:0-18352 GCA_041476305.1 Terriglobia bacterium | reverse complement strand
TGATAAAACTCGAGCATGGTGAACTCGGGCGTGTGGATTGCGTCAATCCCTTCATTGCGGAAATTTCGATTGATTTCGTACACGCGATCCAGGCCGCCCACGACAAGCCGCTTCAGGTAAAGCTCCGGAGCAATGCGGAGATACAAATCGACGTCCATCGTGTTGTGGTGGGTAATGAAGGGCCGCGCCGCAGCACCGCCGGCGATGGGCTGCATCATGGGAGTCTCGACTTCAATGTAGCCACGGGCATCGAAGAATTTCCGAATCTCGCGGACAATGTGGGAGCGTTTCAAGAATGTTTCGCGGGCTTTCGGGGTAACGATGAGGTCAACGTAGCGCTGGCGATAGCGCAGCTCGACATCGGAGAGGCCGTGCCATTTTTCAGGAAGCGGCAAGAGGGATTTCACAAGCAGCGTGATTTCATCGACCCAAATGGTCAATTCGCCGGTCTTCGTCCTGAAGAGGTGGCCGCTGACGCCGACAACGTCACCCATGTCGAGCAACTGAAAGAGCTGGAAGGCCTTTTCGCCGACGATATCCAGTTTGACGTAGATCTGAAGCTTTACGCCTTCACCCTGGATGTGCGCGAAGCCTGCCTTGCCGTGCAAGCGAAGGGTGAGGATGCGGCCGGCAACGCGGACGGCAACGCGCGTGGATTCGAGCTGCTCCTTCGAGCTTGCCGCATACTGAGCAACCACTCCGGCCGGGGTGAGCGTCCAATCGAACCGGTGCGGATAAGGCGCACAGCCCAGTTCAACGATCATTTCCAATTTTTTCTGGCGCTGAAGATATTGATCGAGCGGCTCGAACGGCAAGTGAGAGTCCTTTCCACGGGCCGCGCGAGCAAGGCGCGCGCGGCGCGGGACCAATCGAGCGGCAGTATAGCGGTGGGCTTCCAAGAGCGTCAAGGAAACCACTGGCATATTCCATTCAGGCGATAGCGCGCCTATAATGGCCGGGTTCCCTCTGGAGGTACGGTGTTCCGCATTCGCAGGAGACTGCGCCCGCGCGCGCCCGAAAAGGGCACGGTCCGGAAGGACTGGCACGCCGAACTCTCCCCCGAAAAAACTTCTGTGTATGACCAGGCGTTGTTGGAAGTGGAAACAGCTCACGCGATTTACAGCGTAGCGTTGGACGAAGCGATCACATTGCAGAAACTGGGACGGTGCGTCCTGGCACGCGAAGAGGCCGGCGTTTCGGCCGACCTGTGCGGGCGGTTTGCGGCGGCGCTGGAGGGAATGCTGGGGACGCTGGAAGACCACGCCAAACAATTCGGGACGCTTCCGAATGCGGCGCCCTTGAACCCGGGGCACTTCGTGGGCTCGACGGCACGCCATGCAGCTTCGCTCAATGCCATGCTCTCGAATGTGCTATTTGGAGGGCGGAGCCGGTTCCTGCACAAGCTGCGGACTCTGGCCGAGATCACGAGCGACCTGGCCATCGAATACCGGATGGAAGCGGTGCAGGTTTCAGAAGGCTCCGGGACCTCCTCCAAGAACGGCTGGCAGCAGCTTGGGAACCTGCAATTTGATTTGACGACATCCCTGCGCGAAGCAACGGTGGTGTTCAAGTCATTCATGGTGGTACTCCCGCGGAACGAGGTTGCTTCGTTCAAAAAGTGTCTGATGGAGTCTCTCTCGGCGGCACCCGCAGTTGCCGATAGACGCGCAGCGGCGTTCCGAAGAGAATAGGGAGGCATTGCCGGGACGTTGCGCGCACCGAGGCCAGGCCGGAGAAATCCGGTTGCTGCACCGGGGCAATTCGCGAAATGTCCAGGACAACTTATGGGGCGAGGACGGCATCCCAATTCGAGGGAACCGTCCCGACGGGATCGTTGGCCCGAACGAGACGAACTGAACCGGGAGAGCTGACGGAAGCCGAAGCAATTCGGCGGGCTCAACTGGGGGACGCGGAAGCGTTCGAGTTTCTTTACCGGCAGCACAGCCGGCGCGTCTACGCTTTGTGTTTGCGCATGGTCGGGCGCACAGCCGAAGCGGAGGATTTCACACAGGAGGCTTTCCTGCAACTCTTCCGGAAGATTGGGACCTTCCGTGGGGAGTCAGCGTTTTCAACCTGGCTGCATCGGCTGACCGTGAACGTCGTGCTGATGAAGCTCAGGAAGAAAACAATATCGGAAACTTCTCTGGAGGAAGCAACAGATCCCGATGAGGAGACCGGCGGGCCGCGAAGGGATTTTGGCGCGCAGGACTCGCTTTTGACCGGTTCGGTCGACCGGATCAATCTGCAACGGGCGGTGCAAGAGCTGCCGCCGGGATATCGGGCGGTGTTCGAGCTCCACGACATACAGGGCTACGAACACAATGAAATCGCAGGGATTATGGGCTGTTCCATCGGCAACTCGAAATCACAGCTTCATAAGGCCCGGACAAGACTCCGCGAACTCCTGCAAGAAGCGCAGCGGCAGCGCGCAAGAGATGAACGGCACGCGGCCAAGAGCGAGGCAGCAGGACAGGAAGGTTAGCAGGGTTGGAATTTCTTGCGAGATTGAACGAGGCAGCTGCGGAAAGCAGAGCAAGGTGACTTATGTTGTGCCAAGAGTTTGAAGCGGTTCTGGAACAGACCAGCGACCAAGGGCTGCCGGCCGATGCGGCCCTGCACCTGGCCGAGTGCGGGAACTGCCGCGCGCTGAAAACCGACATCGAAGCCATTGCCGTGGCTGCGCGTGAACTGGCGGAGCCGGTGGAAGAACCGCCCGTGCGGGTGTGGCTGCAACTGCGGGCCCAGCTGGAGGAAGAAGGAATCATCCGCCCACAGGAAGCGGCGGAAGCGCAGGACGGCGCGGGAGAATCCGCCGGGATGTGGGCATGGTTGCGGCGCCCTGCGCTGGTGGCCGCCTACGCGGCCTTCATGGTTTTGGCGGCGGGTCTGGCCTGGCAGACTTTTACGCCAGACAATGAACCGCAATCACCGACGACAGCGGCCATCACCAGCAACCTGAACCGGCTGGAAGCCATGACGGTGAGCGATTTGAAGACGCTGGATCCCGAATCGAGCGCGGCGTTGCGCCGGGACCTGGACATCGTCAATAACTTTATTGCTGTTTGCGAAAAAGCAGTTCGCGATGAACCCCGAAACGAAGACGCCCGGCAGTATCTTTATGGGGCCTATCAACAGAAGACGGAGTTGCTCGCCGCGGCCATGGAACATGGCCGGACAGGGGAATGACCATGCCATCAAGCCGGGCGCAACACGCAACGCATTCAATTCTGCGGGGGGTACTCGCGGCCGCGGCCATCGCGGCCATGGCGCTGCCGGCATCCGCACACCGCATCGAAAAACACTTCACCGTGGAAGGCCGTCCGGTGGTGACGGTGCGGAACTCGAACGGGCGCATCGAGATCAAGTCCTGGAACAAGAAGGAAGTGATGGTGGTGGGCGATCACGCCACGACGAACGTGGAAGTTGATACCGAGCAGGCCGGCGCGCGCATTGAAGTCAATACACGGGTGCTCACCACATCGGCCCGCAGCGCTGACTTGCAGGCGGATTACACGATCACGGTGCCCGAGGAAACCCAGTTGGAGATCCGGACGGGGTCCGGAAGCATCACGGTGGAAAGTGTGCGCGGAAACCTGACCTTTGAAACGCTGGCAGCCAATGTGAATTTGAAGAGCGTCGGCGGGGTCATCACGGTCACGACGGCGGACGGTTCCATCGTCTGCACGCGCTGCGACGGGAGTTCCTTTTCAGCAAAGTCGGTGAGCGGCAATGTACAGTTGCTGCAGCCGGTGATGGACAAAATCACCGTGCACACCACGGCGGGAAACATCCTCTTCGACGGCGACTTCCTGCGACATGGCGTTTACATCATGCGCAGCGACACCGGCAACACGGAAGTCCGATTCGGCAGCGCAAGCTCCTTTGACCTTACGGCGAAGTCAGAGCATGGCGATGTGATCAGCCAGGCGACTCTGAAACCGGATACGCACGGCAAGCAGGCGATTATCCCGCGTATGGGCAAGGCAATCTTCGGCACGGTGGGGACCGGCAACGCCAAGGTCGAGCTCAATTCCTTCAGTGGTACAATCAGAATCTTGAACCGGGACACGCAGTAAAAACCGGGGCAAGACCCTCGCTCTCAGCATGACAACTGTCGCTACTCGTCCGCGTTTGAAACTGGTTTGCCTTGCCGGCTTCATGGGCTGCGGCAAGACCACCGTGGGACGCCTGCTCGCACAACAACTGGGCTGGCGGTTCATTGACCTGGACGAACGCATCGAGCAGCAGGCGCGCATGCGCATCACAGAAATTTTCGATCGTCTGGGCGAGCAGGCCTTCCGCGAGATTGAACACGCGGAACTTGGCCAGGCCATCCTGGAAGCGATGGCCTCACAAGTTCCCAACGTCATCGCACTCGGAGGCGGCACGTTCGCACAACCGGCAAATCTGGAATTGCTGCGATCGGTGTGCACTCCCCCGGCTGGACCGCGCGCGGGGGCAATCGTGTGGCTGGATTGTCCCGTAGAGCAACTGCTTTCCCGGTGCGTGATGATGGAGGATCGCCCGTTGTTCCGCGATGAAACGAGTTTCCGCAAACTTTTTGACGAGCGCCTCCCTTTTTACCGTCAGGCGGACCTACGGGTGGAAAGCGGTGACGCTCCGCGGCTGGTGGTGGAGCGCATCCTGGCGTCGGGGATCACCGGGGCACCGACCGCGGCGGGTGTTGCCGAAAACGCTGCAGGGCCGGCGGAAGCGCTACACCAGTCGCCAAAACTGAGCGCATGATGGGCATTATGAAAAGCAGCCGCGGAAACTTTCCAGTTGCCAGTACAATTTGCGCAGCAATGGCTGTGGCGGGACTTGCGCTCGCCGCCGGATCCGCGCAGCCGCAAAAAGGCACGCCGAGCGTCCTTTCGGAAGACAGAGGAAAACTGGTCATCACGGTGAACGGCCAAGCCGCGGGGGCCGAGGATTTTTCCATCACGCGCGACGGCAATGGCTGGGTGGCCAAGGGAACAACCGAGATTCGCGGGCAAAATGGAGTGAGCCACCTGACCAGCGAGCTGCGCCTGAATTCGGCGGGAGCGCCAGTGCGCTATTTCTGGATCACCGACACGAACAAGAGGGCTTCCTCGACAACGGAATTTGAGGGGATGACCGCGCGGATTACGCTGGACCTCGGCGAGGGAAAGCCGGTGCGACAGGACTACACGTTTACGGCCCCGGTGATCGTGCTGGACGACAACCTGTACCACCACTATGAAATCCTGGCGCGGGTGTACAACTGGCAAACGCGCGGGGCGCAAGAATTCGCCGTGCTCATCCCGCAGGAGCAATCACCTGGAAAAGTCACCGTGGAATCCCTGGGACCTACGAACACCGGGGGCGCGCGCCTGGTACAACTCGCGGTGCGCACGCCGGACCTGGAAGTAATGCTTTACCTTGATGCGTCGCACCGGCTGATGCGGCTGAGCGTGCCGGCCTCCAAGGCGGAAGTCCGCCGGCAGTAGGCTAATACCCCAAACAAGAAGAGTGGAAGGCTGGCGTCAGCGAATATCCTTCAGCGTGGTGTATTTCTGGGGATCGATGCTCTTCCAATCGCCGCGAATAATTTCCCGGCGGATAGCCGCGGCGGTTTCTCCCTTGCGAGTCTGCTCATAAGCGAAAATCGCTTCCATCTTGCAGATGTTGCAGGTGCTGGCGTGCGCGGTGACAAAGCAATCGAAGAGGCTGTGGTGGCCGTCGTTGTGATCGCAGAAACAATAGCAGGGCTGCTGGAAGAGGACATTTTTTACTTTTGCAGCCATGGCGTAGGAATTCTTGGTGATGACATCGCTGAATTGCGCGGGGTCCAGCACATTCGGCAGCGGAGCGGCCGGCGGCGCGGTGTGATGCGCGGGAACGTCAGCGGGCGGATTCTTCTTGGGAGCCTGTGCACCGGAGGAGACGAGGGATGCAGCGCCAAGAACGAGAACTCCAAACACGATTCCCACAGCAAGTTTGCGCGCCATGGCGCCTCCGGGGGCCGTACAGAACAAAAAATGGCCCGGCGCCATTTTACTTCTTCCGGAGGCGCCGGGCCAACAGAATGGTTCGATTATGCGATGGGCCGCGCAACAGGTCGCGCACGAACGCGCGGGGCTGCGGGCACCGGGGGCTTATTGGGCTCCACAGTGAGAGTGGACTCCGAGCCGCGGCGAAGCACGGTGACCTGAACGGTCTTCTCTTCGTGCTTGTCGCGGAGTTTGGCCTGCATTTCGGAAAGCGACTTCACGCGTTCACCGTTGATCTTGGTGATGACGTCGCCCGCTTTCATGCCGGCCTTCTCCGCGGGAGAGCCGGAGTTCACTTCCCGAACCAGGATGCCCTGGCCATCGGGAGCGCCGAAGTAGGAGCCGAGCTGTCCGAACAGATCTTCCGCGCTGATGCCGAGCATGGGTGTGCGGGACATGGAAATTGAAAAGCCTCCCATTCCCGGGGTCGTGTGGTAGGTGAAGTCCTGCATTTCGGGCATGACGAAAGGCCTGGCCGGCGCAACCCGCATGTTCATGCGCGGGATCACGCGATTGAACTGTGCGCGGAATTCGCCCTCGCTATTGCCCAGCGTGGCGCTGAGGGTTTGCGATTTCCCATCCCTCCACACGGTGATGGAAACAGTGTGGCCGGAAGGAGTCTCGCGGACGAGGCGGCGAAATTGCGCGACGCCTTCGACATGCTGGCCGTTGAAATCGGTGATGACATCGCCGGATTTCATGCCGGCCTTCTCCGCGGGACTATCTTTTTCCACTTCGCTGATGTACACACCGCGCGCGGCGGAGAGTTTCAATTCCTTGGCGCGGTCGGCGGAAATCTCTTCGGGAGTGACGCCGAGCCAGCCGGATTCGCCATCAATCAAGAATTCGCTATCGCCGACGTATACGCGGGGAAGTGACTCCGCGCGATCCTGCGAGGAGACCCACACGCGCTCCTGAGCCAGTGCGCGCGCCAACGCAGCGCGGATCTGGGCCGAGGTAATGTCGGATACCAAGTTGTGCACAGAGTCCGTGGTCTCCTGCGCAATCTCCGATGCGATCTGTTGCGCGAGAAGCCGCGCACGCACAGATTCAACGGAGAGCCGCGCCTGGGCGCGGATGGTGTCCCTGACGGCGGCGCGACGAGCGGCCTGCGCTTCGGTCAATTCCTGCGAACTTTGGCCCTGTGGCGCAGCGGACAACCTGGAGACGCCGAGTCCGGCAATCAGCAGCGCCGCGACACCCAATCCCACAATTGTGTTCCTCTTCATGATCCAACCTCCTGCAAGTTTCGACGTTTCGTATGCTGCATGGTGAGCAGCAACCTGCCCGCGGTTAAACAGTAGGTCTCCAAACGATAATCTGAATCACGCCATTGACGGTGCGGATGCGCATGGGAGCGCCGCCCGCGCCAAGTTTTCCGCGGAAGCTGCCGTGGCCGAAGGCGCCATTGAGCATGACGGGGCGCTCGGTGCGGATTTCACCGTTCAAGCTCTGGGCATCAAGTTGCGCGCCGGCGTTGGAGGGCAAGGCAACCAGGACGGAGCCGTTCATGGTTTCGAGAGAGATCGACTTCGAATTCAGCAATCGCAGTTCCTCGTGGATGTTTCCATTGGTGGTGCGCGCGCTGATGCCGCCGGCGCAATCGTAGATCTCGATATCGCCGTTGACGGTATGCAACATGCCGGTGCCCTCTACGCCGGAGACATGAATGGTGCCGTTGACGGTGGCGATGTTTTCAAGCGTCACACGGCGCGGGACCATGACGCGGTATTCCACGCTGACGTCAACGCCCTGATCGATGGGATATTTCGTGTCAATGTCCACGCGACCGGCCCCGGATTTCACGTTGATGGCGACGAGGTCAAGATCAGCGGCGCGCTGGGCCGTTTTCACGGCGTAGATTTGCACCTCTTCGCGGTCCCAGGCGCGGACGTCTATGGCTCCGTTGACGTTTTCCAAGTGCAGAGTGCCGCCGGAGGGGAGGGCCACTGTTTTTTCAAAGGTTTGGTCGAAGGCCCTGGCTGGCGAATTGACGGCGAGAGCTGCCAGGATCAGCGCTGCAGCGGGAAACCAATTCCGGATCGCAAACTTCATCGGACACCCCCAAAAAAGCTTGACTGCGCCCCGAGTGAACTTATTGAATACGGAATCCCAGATTGACGACGGTGACCACTTTCGCCGGCTTCCCACGGAGCAGGAATGGCTGGTACATCCACTGCCGCACCGCGTCCATCGCTGCTTGTTGCAGCGCGGGCTCGCCGGAAAGAACCTTGATTTGCTCGACGTGTCCGTCTTCGGCGACGATCACGCTCATGGAGACCGTGCCCTCGATGCCCGATTGCCGCGCGGCATCAGGATAGATTGGCCGCACCAGGCGCGTCAGCCGCTTCATTTGCTCCGCGGAATCCATGCGCACTCCGCCCCACCACAATTGGTCCAGCTTCATCCACAAGAAATCGGTTTCGGGAGTCGGCGGAGGAGGCGCAGTGGCAGGAAGCGCAGTTGGATTCCGCGGACCGCGCGCCACAGGGGGAGCGGGAGTTGTCGGCGGCTGGCCTGAATCCTGAACCGCCCGGACCGCGGCGCGAACCTGATTCTCGATCTCCTGCTGAGTCAACATTGTGCCGGCGCGAATGATGCGTTGCTGCAAATCCATTTCCAGGCGAACTTGCTGCTGGAAGAGGATCAGATGCCGCACCTGCATGTCATCCGCGGGGCGCAACTGGATGTTCCCGCCAACGGTGCGCAACTTGAGAACTTCGCCGCCGCCATTGATCTGACAATCTCCGCGCACCTGCTTGCCCGCATCGCCCGTGACATAGCTGATTTTCATCGGGAAGGACGGGTCGGAAGTGATGTGGTGCCCGGAGCCGCCATCAATCGTGGCTTCGATGGTGACGGAAAGTTCCCTCGGCACATAAACGACAATATCGCCCTGCCCGGATTCGAGCTGCGACCCGCTCACAATTTTGAAAGTGGGAGAAAGCCATGCGGTGATTGATCCCGTGCCCGTGGAGGCGCGGACATTGCCTTCCACTCGCGTCAAGAAGATGCTCCCACCGCTGCTGTCGAGGTGCATGGGGCCGGCAACGCGCAAGACGCGGATGCCTCCACCCGCTGTGTGCGCCTGGATCGCGCCGGTTGCTTCGCCAAAACTGATCTGGCCGCCGCCGGAAGAAGCTGTCACGCGCGCGCGCGCTTGCTCGACGGAAATATTTCCGCCGCCGGTCTCCAACTGCGATGTTCCACCGATTTTCCCGGCGTGGATGTGACCGCCGCCGGTGGTCAGCACGGCGTCGCCGGTGACATTCCCAGCGGTGATATGGCCGCCTACGGTTACGGCGCGCAAATCGCCGACAACGTCGCCCACTGTGATATGGCCGCCGCCGAGGCTCTCGAGGCGCGCCACCGGCATATTGCTTCCGCGGATTCGCACAGTCCCGCCGATGCGCCCGGTGGTGATGTTCCCGCCATTGGTGATCAGGGTTTCACGTCCGTCGAGGTCGTCCACTTGAATGTTGCCGGCCCGCGTGTTGATTTCAATGTTGAATCGCCGCGGGACATGGATTTCATAGCTGACCCACAAGCGGTCACGCGTTTCGCGCTGCGCCACCTGGCCGGAAATTGTTGCGCCTCCGGGCATCTCGCGGGCATTGAAAACGTATTGCTGAAGAGTACGGCGGGCGCCGGCGCCGGTATCTTGCGTCTCGATAATCACGTGGTAGCGGACTTCGTTTGTGGCATCCGTGACAATACAAACATTTCCCAAATCCGTGTCAAGACGCAGGCGGAGAGCATCGCGTGTTGGCAGCGAGCCATCCTTCACTTCCACAGCCTGCCTCACACGCGCGGCGGGCGTGAGTTTTTGACGAGCGCAAGCCGGATATACCGTTGCCGCACTGGGCGGCACGGCGGCTGGCGCGCGCTGCGGCAACGGAGCGGCGCCCTTCCAGGGCCGCGGCGTCCCCGGCATGGGCCGCGCGGGTGGCGCGTTTTGTGGCGGCGTGGATTGAGCAGGCTCCTGCGCGGACGCGACCGCGCCTGCGGCAATGAGGAGCGCGGCGCTCAGGAGAGTTTTTCGCAAATGGATTCGCTTGAACAAAACTTTTCTCGCGGGAAATACCTTCTTCCCTTTTTAAGGAAGCGATCCGCCGGCCAGGCGCCGGACGGCTGTGGCGGCCTGCAGGCGAATGTAATTATTGGTGTCGTGCTCGCTCAGGTCGCGCATGACTCGCGCGACGCGGGGATCGTTCGCCGCACTACCGTTATCCACGAGGTCGCGCAGTTCATTGATGGCTACAATGCGCACACCGGGGTTCGTGTCGTGCACCAGCGCGTCGAGCAGCGCGTCGCGAACCGCTGCATCCTGCACGAAACCACGGAGCGCTTCGAGGGCGCGCAGGCGAACGCCGGGGTTCGGATCATGACGCGAGGCCGTGCAGAGGATGCGGCGGACATCAACATCGTCCGTGCGCGACCGGAGCACTTCCACGGAATCCAACCGCAGGTCGGAATCGAACCTCTGGCCATTCTGGATGACGACGCTCAGCACGCGCTTCACTTCTGAGTCATCTGGACCGCCCTTTACTTCAATGGGGGTCATGGCGCGGAGATGCACTTCCACGTTCTGCCGGCCCGTCTCATCGGGCAACAGATAGATTCCGGAAACAGAAATAGTCTGCAATTCCTGATCGGAAATTCGCGGCGAGGCGGAGACGGTCATGTTTGGCACGAGGCCGGCATGATCCACGCCGCCCGCCGAAACCGGCAGGACACGGCCAACGCTCAAACCAATGAGGACAAAAAGTGCAGCGCCGAGAGCGGGGTGAAGAGTCATCTCCATGCGACACCACAACACGAGTCTCGCAAAAATTCCCGGGGGAGCAAACGCCGCGCGCGCGGCTGCAAGGTCATGGCCTTCATCGAGGGCTTCCGCCAATTCGCTGCGGCATTGCGCGAGCAAGGCACCGGCCGCGTCAAGGCGGTCGGCGGGCTGCGAAAGAGTGGCCATCATTTGACGCAAACGGAGTTCGGCGGCAAACGCCGCGGCGCAATCGATGCACACGGCAACATGCTGCTCGACACGGGCGCGCTCCTCCGCGGTGGCCTCTTCACACGAGTAGAAAACAAGCAAAGGCTCCACGAGGGAGCAATCCTTCGAGCGGCGGTTATTTACGCGATGGAGTTCCGGGGTCATAGCAGCCCCACCAATTGCACGCGGAGTTTCCGTGTGGCGCGGAACAAAGAATTCTTGACGGTCTCTTCGGTGGTGCCGAGCATTTCGCCGATGGCGCGCAGCTTCAATCCCTGGTGATGCTTCATTTCAAAAATCACGCGCTCGCGCGGCGAGAGCTGACCCATGGCAGCGTCAATCTGGCGGCCAATCTCCTGGCCGAGGGCACGGCGTTCGGGGTCGGCGCCGGGGTTCGACTCCCGCTGTCGCTCGAAAAAGTCCTGCGGGGCGTCGCTGTCATCCAGGATTTCAGGGGCCTGATCTTCGGGGCGGCAGTTGCGGCGGCGCATCTGGTCGAGACAAACATTGGTGACGATGCGATAGAGCCAGGTGTAAAAGCTGCACTCGAAGCGGAAGCGGTGGAGATTCTTAAAAGCCTTCAGAAATGCCTCTTGATAAACGTCGCGGGCATCTTCAATGCGGCGCGTCAGGTTCAACGCGAGACGGAGAACGTCGCGGTCATAACGGTGGACCAAATCCTCAAACGCCGTGCGGTCACCGGCTTGCGCGCGTTCCACCAGCGCCTTTTCGTCAAGGCGTGCACTTAGCTGGCCTGCGCGGTCGTCGGCCCGGCTCGCGATACGGTCCCCCGGCAGAGCGATTGCGAATCCTGTTAGTGGCATCCCAATAAGTATAGACGCTACGAGATGGCAAATGTGAGCATCCAGGTGGCCCCGGAGAAGGAGGCTCGTGCATAGGTGGCCAATTTCCATTGGGGCGTAAGTCATTTTAATTCATTCACTTAAGCGTCTCAGGCTCTCCACTTCACGCCTCGGAATGTTCTCCCATTCGGTAGAAACTGAGAGCGGAATCCCCCTGCTTGAGAACGCGGACCTTCTTCAAGGGACCAAGCGATTCAGGGAGGACTTTGCGCGCGCGGTGCTCGATGACGACGAGCGCGCCCGAGGAAAGCAATTGCGTCCCGGGTTTTTCGTGGAGTGCGCGCTCAATTCGGGCAACGCAATCATCCACGTCGTCGTATGGCGGATCCGCAAAAAGGAAATCAGCGCGCAGATCGCGGTAAGCAAGCCGCGCCAGAGCGCCGGGCCCGTCGAGCGCAAGAATCTCGCTCGCGGAGGTGCCACCCTCGGCGTGCATCGGCTCTGCACCGAGCATGGTGAGATTGGCGCGGAGGAGAGCGGAGACGCTGCGGTCTTTCTCGATGAAGATCACGCGCCTGGCACCGCGGCTGAGCGCTTCGATGCCGACCGCGCCGGTGCCGGCGTAACAATCAATAAATGTTGAGCCGGAAACTTCCGCGCCCAGAACATTGAAGAGCGTCTCGCGCAACTGATCGCTGGTGGGGCGAAGAGCTAGCGCGCCCAAGGGCTTCAGGCGGCGGCTGCGAAAACGTCCCGCAACTATTCGCATGCGTTCATCTACCCCACGTGTGCGAGCTGGTAGCGCCGGCGCCAGCCCGGCGCGAGCTGCTTCAGCAGGCGGTCGAGTTCCGCGCGGTCTTCATTTTTTGCGGCCATGGCGAAAGCCTCGCGGCGAGCCAGCTCCAGGAGTTCGCGATCCCGCAAGGGGTTCGCGATGTGGAATCCCAGGTCCCCGTGCTGCCGCGTTCCGAAAAACTCTCCCGGCCCGCGGAGCTTGAGGTCCACTTCGGCGATTTCAAATCCGTTGGAAGTACGCGCCATGGTCTCGAGTCGCTCACGGCCTTCACCGGTGAGGTTTTTTGGCGCGACCAGCACGCAGAGCGACTTCTCGCTGCCGCGGCCAATGCGCCCACGAAGCTGGTGCAATTGCGCGAGGCCAAACCGGTCGGCGTGCTCGATGACCATCATGGTAGCGTTCGGCACGTCCACACCAACTTCGATGACGGTGGTGGAGACGAGGATTTGCAGCGCGCCTCCCCGGAAGTTTTCCATCACGGAATCTTTTTCTTCACTGCGCATGCGCCCGTGCAGCAGCCCGACTTTCAGCCCCGGAAAAACTTCGCGGGAGAGCCGCTCGTATTCGGTGATGGCCGCTTTCAGCTCGGTCTTTGATTCCTCGATTACCGGATAAACGATGTAGGCCTGGCGTCCGCGGGTGATTTCGCGGCGCAACGTTTCCCAAATGCCGGGCAATCCTGATTCCACGGCCAAGCGCGTTTCGATGGGAGTACGTCCGGGCGGCATTTCATCAATCACACTGGTATCCAGGTCACCAAAGAAAGTGAGCGCCAGAGTGCGCGGGATGGGCGTGGCGGTCATGACGAGAACATCGGGTACGGCGCCCTTCTCGATAAGTTCTTTGCGCTGCATGACGCCGAAGCGATGTTGTTCATCCACAATCACCAGTCCGAGCTTTTTGAAGGCGACTCCTTCCTCGATCAGGGCGTGGGTTCCCACGACGAGTTGCGCCGCGCCGCTGCGGATGCGCTCAAGCGCCGCACGCTTCACGTTTGCTTTGAGGCCGCTGATTAGAAGCTCCACCGAGTAACCGGCCTTCTGGAAAATCCGGCGCGCGGAAAGATAATGTTGCACGGCAAGAATCTCGGTCGGCGCCATCAGGGACGCCTGATATCCATTTTCGATAGCGATGACCGCGGCCTCCAACGCCACGATGGTCTTGCCGCTGCCGACGTCGCCTTCCAGTAAACGATTCATGGGGGCGGCCCGCTCGAGGTCGCCGGCAATTTCCGCGAGGACGCGCTTCTGCGCTCCCGTGGGCTTGAACGGGAGGATGCGCTTGATGGCTTCGCGAATGGCCGGCTCGCGTACGCGGAATGCAATGCCCGGCTGCTGTCGCAGGTTGCGGCGGCGCAAAGCCATGCTCAACTGGTAGAAGAAAAACTCCTCGAAGATCAGACGTGTGTGGGCGGAAGACCGAAACGAATTCAACTTTTCGATATTCTCGTCCTGGGGCGGGAAATGAACGTACATCAGCGCTTCGCGGCGCGTAGGAAACATGTAACGAGCGCGAATCGCGGCGGGGACATAATCCGGCAAGTCCGGTGGCAATGCGCCCAGGGCCTGATGAACCACGCGGCGCAACAAACGAGAGCTGACAGTTCCGATGGCCTCGTAGATGGGGACGATGCGGCCCACTTCGGTGGAATCGCTTCCCTCCGGGCCGAGAGTCTCCACCTGTGGGTTCACCATTTCCATGCGCACGGGACGATAGGGATCAAAATCAACTCTGCCGTGCAGCACGAGCTGCTGCCCGGCTTTGAAGCGCCCTTCGAGATATCCACTGTGAAAGAAGCGGCAGTGCAGACGGCCGGTGGCATCACGCACAATCAGGTGATAGATGGTCTTGCGGGATCTGGCGTAGCGAAGGAGCTGGCCCTCCACAACCTGCACGCGCAGGGTGTACGTCTCTCCGGGAGCGAGATCTTTGATCGCGGCGAAGTGCGAGCGATCTTCATATCGGAAAGGCAGGTAGCCAATGAGGTCTTCCACGGTGACGATGCCGCGCCTGGCAAGCGCGAGCGCGCGCTGCGGCCCCACACCTTTCAGATACTTCACATCGTCGGTGAGACGGATCATGACCGCCCTTTTATATCATCTTGCGGCGCAGGCCCGACGTGCCAGCCACGCACACCGAGCCACAGCAAATGCTTGCGCCCGCAAGGCGCGTCTGGCTAGATGGAACCTTAGGCCGCAAGATGTCAGCAGTCCACACGGGAGGAACAGTTGTCGGAAACAGCCCCCCAGGTCAATACCGGAGCGCGGCATGAGCGCTTCAGCGCCGGAGACCTTCGGGTACTTCTAATCTGGATTTTGGCCGGAGCGATTGGGGCCGGCGTCGCCTGGAAATATTTTTTCCAGGCCTTCCCTGAAGCGTCGGTCAAATTTCAAATTTCCAGCCAGGAAGCCTCCCGCAGCGTGGGGAACTTCCTGACAGAGCATGGCGCATCGCTCGCGGGATACGAGTCCACGATAGTTTTCACGGTGGACGACAAGACGAAGACCTACCTCGAGCGGACGGTGGGGCTGGAACAGGCCAACCGGCTGATCTCCTCGGAAGTGAATGCGTGGGCGTGGGAAATCCGGTATTTCCGGCCGCAACAGAAGGAGGAATACCGCGCGGAAATCAGTCCGGCGGGAAAAATTGTCGGCTACGAACATGTCATTGACGAGGCCCGGGCAGGCGCGCGTCTGGACCGCGATGCCGCCGAAGCCATTGCCAAACAATTTCTGCTCTCACAGTACAAAGCAGAATTGGCGGCATTTGAATTTCTGCCCGAAGAAGCGAGCGCGACGGAGCGCCCCAACCGGCGCGACTGGATTTTCACCTGGCAACGGCGAGGTTTCCGCGTGCCGGATACACCGGAGGGAGCCCGCTACCGGTTGCGCGTCGGCCTGCAAGGCGATCACATCGCGCGCCTGGAAGAATTCCTGAAAGTGCCAGACGCCTGGGCGCGAGATTACGACCGCATGCGATCCGGGAATAACCTGATTGAACTGATCGCCATCATTCCCTATCTACTGCTGATTGGCGCTGCATTCCTGATGATTTACGAATACAGCCGGCGCGGGTTGTTGCGATGGGCGGGGCCGATGTGGGTAGGGGTTTTTCTTGCGCTCTTGTTTTTTCTGATGACACTCAACGCCTGGCCCGCTACGCGCGCGGGTTACGACACAAATTCATCGTATGCGTCGTTTACAGTCGAGCAAGTGGCAATAGCACTCGCGCTGAGCGTAATCCAAGCGGTGCTGGTCACACTGGCGGTTGCCCCGGGCGAACCGCTCTACCGCCAGTCCTATCCGGCGCGGCTGCGGCTGGGGATTTCGTGGAAACTGCCGGCGATGCGGTCGAAAGAGTTTTTCAATTCATGCGTCATCGGGATTTCGCTTGCGGCCGTACACCTCGGCTACGTTGTGGCTTTCTATTTGATTGGGAAGCGCTTCGGGGTTTGGGCTCCGGCAGACATTAGTTACGACAGCAATGCCGGGAGCTCGATCGTGCCATGGCTAGCGCCATTCACCATTGGCGTTTATGCCGCCATGAGCGAAGAGTTCCTGTTCCGGATGTTCGCAATCCCCTTCCTGAAGCGCATCACGAAATCAACATTTCTGGCTGTGGTGCTGCCGGCATTCGCATGGGGATTCCTGCACGCAAATTATCCGCAGGAACCGCCGTACATCCGCGGAATCGAGATCGGAATAATCGGGATCGTCGCGGGACTGGTGATGCTGCGCTGGGGAATCCTGCCGACACTCATCTGGCATTACACAGTGGATGCGACGCTTGGAAGCTTGCTGCTGATGCGCTCCGCGAGCCCGTATCTGCGGATTTCCGGAGCATTGGTGGCGGGCGCCGCAGCGCTGCCCTTGCTTTACGCAGCGGTGATGTATTTCGCGCGCGGCGGGTTTGAAGCCCGCGAAGAGTTGCTGAACAGCGCGGACCCGCTTCGACCAAGTGAGAGCGCCGGTGGTACGGCGGCCGACTCACAAGAAGCGGGCGACGCGCAGGAGATTGCGGAGCCCGCGCCTGCGCGGAAGCACACCAGTTACGAAGCACTTTCCCAGCGCGCGATATGGACGCTCGTGTTGTGCGGCGCCGCAGGAATCGCGGCTCTTGTGGGCGCCAAGACGCAAGGCATCGGTGATTTCGTACGCGTCACGATGGACAGGAAGCAGGTCGCGGCGAGAGCGGATGATGTGTTGCGGCAATGGCACGTGGACCCGGCGCGCTATCACCGCGTAGTCATTTTCCTGACCAATTTCGATCCCCTGGCGAACGAATTCCTGCGCCGCAAGGCGGGGATTGAAGGCGCGAACCGAATTTACGAACAACAGGTGCCGCAAGTCTTCTGGCGGGCGCGTTACTTCCTCGATTCCGAGGCGGAGGAGTATGCGGTCCTCTTCAGGATGGATGGCGGAGTGCACTCCTTGTGGCACACGCTGGAGGAAAGCGCGGCCGGGGCAAAACTGACGCGGGAAGAGGCGTTGGCGCGCGCGGAAGCGTGGCTCCGCGACAATAAGCAAATGAGACTTGCCGATTGGAAGCTGGTCGATTCCAAAACGGAAGCAAAGCCCAAGCGCGCCGACCACACATTCGTCTGGGAAGCCAAGGCGCCACTGGCGGGCGGGCCAGGGACGGAGGACGCGGCATTTGCACGCGTTGAATTGCAGGTGCAGGGCGATGAGATTTCGCATTTCCGCAATTACGTGAAGCTCCCCGAGGAGTGGGTCCGCCAGCAGCAGGAAGGGACGCTCGCGAAGACAATTCAGAAGGTGTGGCGCATCCTGTTTTATGCAGGCGGTTCAATCCTTTTGCTGGTCATCTATTTCAAAAATCTCCGGCAGCCGGCCGCCGCGGCCATCCCATGGCGAAGGCTGGCGGGCTGGACGTTGTGGGGATTCGCGGCTTTGGCCGTTTCTACGGTGGCGAATCTTCCAATCACACTGCATAACTATGTCACGAGCATTCCATTAACGACCTTCTACGCGACCGTTGGGATCGTTTCCCTGTTGGTGCTTGTAGTGTTCAGCGCGGCTATTTCATTCTTGTTTGGACTGGCCTGGTTTTTCTGGACGCGCGCGGGACGTGGCGAGGACCTCCCCGGATGGTTTGGGATGCCGCGAAGCTATTACCGGGATGCGTTTTTGCTGGCCATCGCGGGCAGCGCAGCTTGGATGGGCTTGGGAAAGCTGCTCACTTATTTGAACCAGCACTGGGCGACGTTGCGCGCTGATTTGCCTTCAGCGGCGCCCAATGGATTTGACGCGCTTTCGCCCGCGTCGCAATCCATCGCCAGCGGCATCTTCGGAGGGTTATTGTTCGCCGGCGGGATTGCAGTTCTCGCCGGATTCATCGCGGTCTCCCTCCGGCCGCTGTGGATGCGCGCGCTACTCGTTCTCGGCGCAGCGGCGGCGTTGGTGGGCGGTTGGGGGAACACGCCGGACTTCGCGCGGCAGCTTCTCTTCTGGCTGGTCCTGATTCTTTTTGCGTGGTGGGGAGTGGCGAGAACAATTCGCTTCAACCTGCTGGGGCTCTTCTTGATTGTTGCGACGGGGTCTCTGCTGATTGAGGGAACCTCATTGATCCAACAGCCGAATTCCTATCTGCACACACACGGGGTGATCGTGCTCGTGGCGCTCGTGCTGTTGCTGGCGTGGCCGCTGGTTGCCTGGCTGAAACCCGCATCCATTGAACAGACGAACTCCCACTGAAAACTATTTCACGTTGAGGGCCCGGCGTAACT
>JBGOTC010000019.1:0-18575 GCA_041476305.1 Terriglobia bacterium | reverse complement strand
CACGGCTTGCGTCCGGCGCTTCGCGCCAAGCTTATCGAAAACGCGGCTGGAGTGGGTCTTCACCGTGTTCTCGCTCACAAAGAGCTTCTCCGCGATTTCGCGGTTGCTCAAACCTTTGGCGATCAGTTCCAGAATTTCCAGCTCGCGAGGCGTAATTTGCAGCTCCTCCAGTTTTCTGGAGTTCACGGCAAATGGCTGCCCGCCCGGAACAGGAACGCGCACTTCCTTCAAAACAATCTGCTTCCGGGTCAGCCGGAGCCCAAGCCAGATGCCAAACGCCGCAAACGTCGCCGCCGTCAGCCCTCCATAGGTCTCAATCGAATGTTCGACGACCAGATAGCGATACTCGGTCCACTTGAGCAGAGTGATGAGAATTCCGCCCGCAAGCCCAAACAAAATAATGTGGCGCCACACGCGCGCTATTTTGCTCTTAGAGGGACGCTCCGTGTCGGTAGTTGCGCCTGGAGAATTCGCAGTCGGTTGCATTACGCAACGCTATACCACAGAACAGCAGGATAGTCCTGAGCCGTATTGGCTTGATATGTTTAGACCGTTCAGAACATTTAGAGGCTGATTCTTATTGACGGCGGGATTTTTGACCAACGCAAAGCTTGGGCCGGAGGATCCGTGCGTCTGCAAAATCATCTACAGTGCTGTGGATGAAAGCCCAGGAGCCATAGAGGATTGAAATCTACGGATTCTTGTCGAGTTCAAGCGATTCTTGTTGAACCGTCAGCTGTCGGCCATACGCCGGTTGCGCATTTAAATTCCTGATACCTTACATTGATCGACTGCTCGTTCTCTTTCCTGCTTCGTGGACCGGCACCATCTATCGGCACACTCGAGAGGACCCTCACGCTGCGTGGTGGCGCGACTTCACAGGTGCCCGTTCGAGCTGCTCAATCGTCCTGTGGAGCCAGTCCACAACAGCTTCGTGAATTCGGGGTGTGTGGCCCGGCTCCCCGAGCGTTGCCACAGTATCTCCGTGCGGATTCAGCGGAATGTGATGGCACGGGACTGCTTCGCCGCGCTTCTCAGCCGGAACGAAAGCCATGAGCCAGCACTCCGAACATGGATGCTTTCCCGCTGGCATGCCATAGTTCAGGCACGAAGGGGAATCCCGGAAGACGGAAAGCCCTTTGTGCGATTCCTGTGTACTTGGGTCGAAAAAGGGTCTGGGAATCGAATGAATCTCATCCGCGCGGGCCGGAAGTCTTGCTGGACCGGCCGGTTGGTATCCACCTAGCTCACAAAACGTCAGCTCCAACTTGAGAGCCTTGAGCAATGCTTTTTGTTGTGCTTTAGCCATCGTACACTCCCCGTCCATATGGAAAAAGTTGGCCTCCATCTTGTGATATTTCAGTGACGGCGGTCGCAGACCGCTGTGACTTAAACAGTTGGATGCCCCACCATCTCACCTTGTCACCCTGAATTGCGATGGTACGCATCGCTCCCAAAGGAACTTTTGCCGCCCGTACTCCGAGCGCTACGAGAACCAGCCATCCTTGGCGCCCTTTGAAATTCCTGGTTGACTAAACTTTGCTGAATTCACCAGACCTTGCGCGCAATTTCATCGGAGGCAGAAGGCGAGACCGCTGACCACATTTGTGACGTGTTAGACATCGCCGAGCATTTGAAGTCGAAATGAGTCACTACTTTCGCTTGGGACTCTTGGATTTGGTCGCTGAGAAGTGTCATACTCCAACCTGTTTAGATCCGGGGTTTAGCCCTCCGGCAACCGACGATGTGCACGGCCTAAGCATTGAAACAATCCTGACGCGACGAGTCTAGCCTAGTCACGTCTATTCCACATGTCGATCAGACATTGCTGGATAGATGGTTCACTCTCTTTTGAAAAATTACGCAGGTTCCGATGAATACGGGCCAACCTTCCACAGGCAGATTTCACGACCTCGAAGAGCCGATCCGCGGAGAACTTTTCAGCACGGAGAGGCTGGAGCAGCACGCTGAAAGTCTAGCGGCCGCTCAGGCGGCAACGACCGTTGCAGGCCCCGGCCGACCATTCATTCCACGCGTCCAGGAAAATGGGCGAATCCTGTTGGAATACTACCGGGCGATTGCACGGGCAGTTCAGCGGGAACAACTCATCACGCCCGCTGCGGAATGGCTTGTCGACAATTTCTATATCGTGGAAGAGCAGCTCCGCGAAATCCGGGATGATCTCCCGCCTGGCTACTATCGACAACTGCCCAAACTAAAAACGGGTCATTTGGAAGGATATCCGCGAGTCTTCGGAGTGGCCTGGGCTTTCGTTGCGCACACCGATAGCCGGTTCGATCCGGAAGTCCTTCGGCGCTTTGTGATCGCTTATCAGCGCGTGCAGCCCCTTACGATCGGTGAACTTTGGGCTGTGGCCATCACGTTGCGCGCCACACTTCTCGAAAATCTGCGAAGAATCGCCGAACAACTTGGGAGCAGCCGAACCGCTCGCGCACAAGCGGATTTCGTCGCCGACAGCCTGCTTGGAACAGGTGGTCAAACCTTGATGGCTCCGGAGAAGGTCTTAGATCGTTTCGAGAAGAAGCCATTGGAGAGAGCCTTTGCGGTGCAGCTGATTCAGAGATTACGGGATCTGGATCCTAAGGTGGGGCCCATCCTGCGCTGGCTAGATGCACGATTGGCCACGCAAGGAACCACGGCGGATGAAATTGTCCGCACCGAACACCAGCAACAGTCAGCGATGAGCGTGACCGTTCGCAACATCATTACAAGCATGCGCCTTACGTCTGCATTTGATTGGCCAACATTTATTGAGAGCGTCAGCCTCGTGGATGAAGTGTTGCGCGCTGACGGCTGCTATTGCGAGATGGATTTTGCAACACGGGACCACTATCGGCATGCTATCGAAGAGCTTTCCCGCGGCACGCACTACTCGGAAATCGAAGTGGCCAAACGCGCTGTGCAACGCGCCAGACGAACGCACTCCGAAAAACGAAGCGATTCGCTTTTGATCAATCAGCCCGACAATGATCGTCTGACAAACCCAGGGTACTACCTCATCTCACAAGGACGGATGGCCTTTGAGCGCGAACTTGGTTTTCGCGTGACCTGGAAGTCCTGGCTGTTACGTCTTTACTTTCGGAACGCGGTACCCGGCTACTTGGGAACCATCGCCTTCCTGACCGCCATCATTCTTGGTTTGCCGTTATTCCTTGCCAGGGGCGGGGGGACACCTTCGTTTCCATTGGTGATGCTTGGTTTTCTTGCCACGATCCCTGCCTCCGATCTCGCAATTTCTCTGATTAATCGAGCAGTTACTGATTTGTTCGGCCCCCGAACCTTGCCGCGTCTTGAATTGTCCGGAGGCGTACCCGAAGAGCTCCGGACGATTATCGTGATCCCGACGTTGCTCACTTCCCCGGATGCGATCAAGGAGCAAATCGAGCGTCTCGAAGTCCATTACTTAGCAAATTCAGCGGGGGATCTCCGGTTCGCTCTGCTTTCGGATTGGGTGGATGCAGCAACCGAGAGCTTGGAGGGGGACGATGAACTCCTTGCAATCGCCACAGCAAGTCTCGAAGGTCTGAACAAACGCTATGGTCCCGCGCCTGGTGGCGGCTTGCGCTTCATCTTGTTTCATCGCAAACGTGTCTGGAACGAATCTGACCAGAAATGGATGGGTTGGGAGCGCAAGCGCGGAAAACTCCATGAGCTAAACCAATTCTTGCGAGGTTCTGAAGAAACATCGTTCCTGCCAGTCAGCGGGATCACTCCCAAGACAATTCCTGGCGTGCGGTACGTGATTACACTTGATGGTGACACCCGGCTTCCGCGAGGCGCTGCTGCGAAGTTGGTGGGAACGATGGCGCATCCTCTGAATCGTCCATTGTTTGACGCGCACGAGGCGCGAGTCGTGGAGGGTTACGGTATTGTACAGCCGCGCATCACGCCCTCCCTTCCATCCGATGGTGAAGGCTCTATCTTCCAAAAAGTCTTTTCCGGGCCAAGCGGTATGGATCCGTATGCCTCCGCAATTTCGGATATCTATCAGGATCTTTTCCGGGAGGGCTCATACACGGGCAAGGGTATTTACGAGATTGATGCGTTTGAAGAAGCTCTCGCAGGCAAAATCAAAGAGAACAGTGTTTTAAGCCACGACTTACTGGAAGGGATCTTCGCCCGCGCGGCGTTGGCTACGGACATCGAATTGTTTGAAGAGTTTCCCTCGCAATTCGAAGCCGCCGCTGCTCGCCAGCATCGGTGGGCGCGCGGCGACTGGCAGCTCCTTCCCTGGATCTTCGGAGGGGGCGGGACGCCGCGAGCTGGTAGCCATCCGTACTATATGCCGGCCATCAGCCGTTGGAAGATGATCGATAACCTGCGTCGAACCCTATTGGCACCGGCAGTGTTTCTTGTCATGGTCATTGGTTGGCTGATGCCGACTTCATCGGCGTGGTTATGGACGAAATTCGTACTCATTACAATCTCGGTCCCCGCTTTGCTCCCATTCTTGCTGGGGCTTAACGCCCGTTTGAGTGGTATTTCCAAGCGAAGCCACATTCGAGGCGTGCTTCAGGATCTCTCCATCGGCGCTGCCCAGATCGCACTGACCGTGACGTTCCTTGCCAATCAGACTTGGTTGATGTCTGACGCTATTATCCGCACAATCGGCCGTTTGCTTATCACGCGGAAGAACATGCTGGAGTGGGTGACCACGGCCCAGTCAACGCATAAAGTTGATCTGAACCTTACTTCCATCTATAAGAGAATGGCGGGCGGCCTCGCGCTCGCCATCATACCGTTTTTGCTTTTAGCGTTTAGGCGGCCTCAAGCACTCTCCGCAGGCATCCCATTCTTCTTACTCTGGTGTGCTGCCCCCGCAATATCGAGGTGGATCAGCCTTCCCCCAAAGCAAGATGAAGCAGAGCCATTATCGGCATCTGAAACTCAACAGTTGCGGTTGGTTTCACGCCGCACCTGGCGCTATTTTGAAACGTTTGTAACGGGGGTGGAAAACTCGCTGCCTCCGGACAATTTTCAAGAAAGCCCGAAATCTGTAGTTGCGCATCGGACGTCACCCACGAATATTGGCCTCTACCTACTTTCCACAATCACAGCGCGCGACCTGGGGTGGGTGGGAACTCTAGACACGCTAGGACGGCTGGAAGCTACATTTGAAACAATCGCGAAATTGGAAAAGTTTCGCGGCCATTTCTACAACTGGTATGACACGCGTGACCTTCATCCGCTGGAACCAAAATACGTTTCTTCGGTTGACAGCGGCAATATTGCCGGACACTTGTTAGCAGTGCGCAATGCATGCCGTGAATTGAAGGGAAAAACATCCTTCGATACAACGACTCTCGATGGGATGAGAGATGCAATACAACTCCTTCGCGAGTCGCTCATGGAGATCACGGATAACCGCCGCACTCACGTCGTAACACGGAAGCATCTCACCAACGCTGTAGACGCACTTTCCGCGATGCTCGAACCAGTGCCCGAGAACTCCCGAGATTGGGTCTCACTCTTGGCCAGGTTGAAGGAACAGGCGCGGACTGTCGTTGACATTGCGCATACTCTTACTGAAGAACGGGGAGAGTCTACAGATTCGAACTTGTGTGTCTGGGCCAATGCCGTCAGCGGCTGTTTAAAGAGCCACGCTCGGGACGCGGAGATTTTGGCTCCCTGGATGCGCCTGGATTCGAGGCCAATTGCCGCTTTGGCCCACCGGTCTCCTGAGCATGGAGCCGAATGGGCTGCGATTGAGGCCGTACTAAATTCGTCGCCGGCTCTCGCCGAAGCGCCCGAACACTTTGCAGCCGCAATTAATGAAATTGTCAGCCTGCGAATGCGGCTTGCGAAAGATCTCCCCGAGTTCCGAGAGTCGATTGTATGTCTTGATGAGCTGGCCCTAGCTCTGGCACAAGCGGCCACGGATGCCGGCGCATTCCTCCGGCGGCTGCACATACTTGCACAGACAGCAGAAACAATTTTCGTCTCCATGGATTTCGGCTTCCTCTTTGACAGAACAAGGAAATTGCTTTCCATCGGCTATCGATGTGCGGACGGAACTCTCGACCCCAATTGCTACGACCTGCTAGCCTCTGAAGCGCGGCTGGCGAGTTTTATCGCCATTGCGAAGGGTGATGTTCCCTCCTCGCACTGGTTCCACTTGGGGCGTGCACTGACTCCTGTCGGGAGAGGTTCCGCGCTCATTTCCTGGTCCGGCTCAATGTTTGAATACCTGATGCCTGTGTTGGTGATGAGTTCTCCATCCGGCAGCCTGTTGAGTCAAACCTATAAACAGGTCGTGCTCCGTCAAATGGAATATGGAGAGGAGCGCGGGGTTCCTTGGGGCAATTCGGAATCCGCCTACAATGCGCGAGATCTTGATTTCACTTACCAATACTCCAGTTTTGGAGTTCCCGGGTTGGGCCTCAAACGAGGGCTCAGTGAGGATCTTGTGGTCGCACCGTACGCCACTGCACTCGCTGCAATGATCGATCCATCCGCGGCAGCGCAAAACCTGGCGCGGCTCACGGATGCTGGAGCTATGGGCAGATATGGCTTCTACGAGGCGCTCGATTACACAAGTTCACATTTGGCTGAAGGCAAGAGTGTTGCCGTCATCCAAGCATATATGGCGCACCATCAAGCCATGTCGCTGGTGGCATTCGGCGATGTCTTGACCCATGGCGCCATGCGCGCTCGCTTCCATGCCGAGCCATTGGTGCAAGCTGCATCGCTGCTCTTGCAGGAGCGGATGCCGCGAGATGTGTTGGTTGCGCGGCCTCGAGCAGAGGAAGTCTCCGCTGCGACGCAAGTGCGAGACCTGATTCCCCCAATTGTTCGCCGGTTCACTACGCCGAGCGACGCTACTCCGAGGACGCAGTTGCTCTCCAATGGGCGCTACTCCGTGATGCTGACAGCGGCCGGATCTGGTTACAGCCGGTGGAAGGACCTTGCTATCACCCGTTGGCGTGAAGACCCGACGAGAGATTGTTGGGGTACCTACATTTTTCTGCGGGATGATCAGAGCGGGAAAGTCTGGTCGGCAGGTTATCAGCCGAGCGGCGCCGAACCCGACGAGTACGAGGCCACCTTCTATGAAGACCATGCCGAAATCAGACGGCGCGATCTATCACTGGCAACTGCGCTGGAAGTGATCGTTTCGCCTGAGGATGCGGAAGTCCGGCGACTCTCCATTACGAATCTTGGAGCCCGCGCCCGCACGATTCAAGTCACATCTTATGCGGAGCTTTCCCTGGGGCAGCAGGCCGCTGACTTGGCACACCCGGCTTTTTCCAATCTCTTTGTGGAAACTGAATTTGTGCGTCACGCGGACGCATTGGTTGCGACGCGTCGCAAGAGGTCCGCGGACGAAACAGCCATATGGGCTGCTCATGTGCTCATTGTGGAAGGTGAATGTATCGGCGATCTTCAATACGAAACGGATCGCGCAAGATTCCTCGGACGCGGCCGTGATATTCGCAATCCGGTTTCAATTCATGACGGCCGGGACCTCTCCAATACGGTTGGTTCGGTCCTAGACCCGGTGATGAGCCTGCGCCGCACGGTGCGTATTCCCCCCGCGAGTACCGTGCGTTTGAGTTTTTCAACCATCGTTGCGCCCACACGGGATGAGGTATTGGCCCTTGCTGACAAGTATCGAGACACTTCGACCTTTGAGCGCGTTTCGACACTCGCCTGGACGCAGGCACAAGTCCAGTTACATCATCTCGGTATCCATCCCGAAGAAGCACAGCTTTTTCAAAGGCTCGCTAATGCAGTCCTCTACAGCGACGCAATCATGCGGCCGAATTCTGACTCTCTCAGCAAGGGTCGTTTGGATCTTCCCATGCTGTGGGCGCACGGGATTTCCGGCGATCTGCCCATCATTCTTGCGCGCATTGATGACCCGAGCGATGTAGAAATCATTCGGCAATTGCTCAGGGCGCACGAATACTGGCGCATGAAGCAATTGTCAGCGGACCTGGTCATCATCAACGAACAACCTAGTTCTTATTTGCAGGAACTCCACGAGTCCTTGGACTCCCTCGTGCGTGGATCTCAACTTCGGCTCTCCCCGGACACCTCCGGCGCCAGTGGGAAAATCGTTCTTCTACGCGGAGATTTGCTAGCTGCCGAGACTCGCACCCAACTTCAGACCGTTGCGCGAGCCGTGATCTTGAGCCACCGCGGCACGCTCGCCGAGCAAATTACGCGTTCTCAGCCCCGTCAACACTCAGGGACCCTGCCACAGGCACCTGTCCGTACGTCTATGGATGTTGATGTGCCCCTGCCGAAGGAAGCCCTCCAATTTTTCAACGGTTTTGGCGGTTTCGCCGAAAAAGGCCGCGAATATGTGATCGTTCTGAGCGAAGGGCTCCGAACGCCCGAACCGTGGATCAACGTAATTGCTAATCCATCATTTGGTTTTCTCGTCTCGGAGTCGGGCGCGGGATTTACCTGGTCTCTCAACAGTCACGAGAATCAGCTCACACCGTGGTCAAACGACCACGTGATGGATACTCCCGGAGAGACGATCTATGTTCGAGATGAAGTCACCGGCGAGGTCTGGGGTCCTACGGCGCTTCCCATACGACACGAAACCGGGACATACGTTGCGCGGCACGGCCAGGGCTACTCTCGGTTTCAAAACGTGTCCAATGGGATCGTACTGGACCTGGTTCAATTTGTTCCTCCACAAGATCCTATAAAGATTTCACGTCTCATTCTCAAGAATGTTTCCGGGCGCAAACGCCAACTCTCCGTTTCGGCCTATGCCGAATGGGTATTGGGTAGCTCGCGAAGTGCTTCCGCACCGTTCATCATCACGGAAATCGACCCGGATTCCGGTGCGTTTTTTGCGCGGAGTGCTTGGAACAACGAGTTTGGCGGACGCATCGCATTTGCGGATCTTGCTGGTAAGCAGAGCTCCTATACCGGTGATCGCACTGAGTTCCTGGGTCGTAACGGCACACCTGAATTTCCCGCAGCGCTGGCGCGGGGCGGACCACTCTCAGGAGCTGTGGGCGCGGGCCTCGATCCATGTGCCGCGCTTCAGACCACGCTTGATTTGGCGCCGGGTGCGAGCATGGAAATTGTATTTTTTCTCGGCGAGGCGGAACACAAGGAGCGTGTGCGCGAATTGGTGAAACAATACCGCGCCGCCGACCTAGACGAACTCTTCCGCACCGTCACTTCCAGTTGGGATGAGGTACTTAGCGCCGTGCAGGTCACTACACCCGACCCGGCCATGGATTTAATCCTGAATCGCTGGTTGCTTTACCAAACGCTGGCATGCCGTGTTTGGGCGCGCGCGGCTTTTTATCAATTGAGCGGCGCGTATGGATTCCGCGACCAACTGCAGGACGTATTGGCACTCAATGTCGCGAAGCAAGGAATTGCACGCGAGCATCTGTTACGTGCTGCTGCACGCCAATTTAGCGAAGGTGACGTGCAGCATTGGTGGCATCCACCTTCGGGTCGCGGTGTGCGAACGCGCATATCTGATGATCTACTGTGGCTGCCCTATGCCGTGTTCCACTTCATCGAAGCCACGGGCGACATGACCGTTTTGGAAGAAACCGTCCCGTTTCTGGAAGGCGATTCGCTGGCGGAAGGGAAAGACGAATCCTATTTCCAGCCGCGCCCCACCACAATTCGTGCAACGCTGTTTGAACATTGCGCGCGCGCGTTGGATCGCAGCCTCGCAGTCGGAAGGCATGGCCTCCCTCTGATGGGAACCGGCGATTGGAATGACGGTATGAACCACATCGGAGAGCACGGTAAGGGAGAAAGCGTGTGGCTCGGGTGGTTCCTCCACACCATTCTCTGGGAGTTTGCCAAGATCGCGGAACTCCGCGGCGAATCGATGCGCGCCGAGTCCTGGCGGCTTCAAGTCAGCGCTTTGAAAGCCGCGCTGGAAAGAGATGGTTGGGACGGGGAGTGGTATCGCCGCGCTTTCTTTGATGACGGCACACCGCTCGGGTCTTCACAAGACTCTGAGTGCCGGATTGACTCGATTGCTCAATCATGGGGCGTGATAAGCGGCGCAGCTGAGCGTGGACGGGCCGTCCGCTCCATGGCGGCTGTCGACAAGCATCTCATACGAAGACCTGAAGGCCTGCTTCTGCTCCTGACACCACCCTTTGACAGCACACCACTCGACCCGGGTTACATCAAAGCTTATTTGCCAGGTATTCGTGAAAACGGTGGGCAGTACACGCATGCTGCCGCATGGGTGGTGATCGCTTTCGCCGCGCTCGGCGATGGTGATAAGGCCGCCGAGCTCTTCCAAATGCTGAATCCAATCAATCGCACGAATTCACGTGCGGGTGTGCAGAGATACAGAGTCGAGCCATATGTTGTTGCCGCCGACATCTATTCTGAGCCACCACATGTTGGGCGTGGCGGCTGGACCTGGTACACGGGCTCGGCAGGCTGGCTCTACCGGGCGGGAATGGAATGGATTCTAGGATTCCGCGTGCGCGGCAACATGCTCACCGTCGATCCCTGTATCCCTCGAACTTGGCCCGGGTACGCGGTTAGCTACCGGTATCACTCCTCGACTTACGAACTAAGAGTTGAGAATCCTTCCAGTGTCTCGCGTGGCGTTGTACTTGCAGAACTAGATGGGAAGGTGATTCCAGGATCTCCAAATATCCCACTTCTTGACGACGGCGCAGTGCATCAGGTTCGGATTGTTCTAGGTGTCCCTCGCCAAAACTCTGTACGGCTTTGAAATCAACAGCTTAGAGTCTTGCCTTCCACAGGGAAATCGCGATAGCACGCACCCATGCTACACACTATCGGACTCTTTCTAGCCTTGTTTTTTCGCTTCTTCCAATCCCGTCGGAGCCTTTTACTCGAAAACCTAGCTCTTCGCCAACAACTTGTGATTCTCAAGCGCAAGCACGCCCGACCGCGCCTCAATAGGTTAGACAAACTCTTTTGGGTCCTCGTGCAAAAGGTCTGGTCTCAATGGAAGGAAGCTTTGATCCTCGTGAGTCCGGACACTGTCGTGCGTTGGCATAAGGCGGGCTTTCGTCTCTACTGGGCACGGCTCTCCCGCCACCAGGTTTACTTCGGAAGGGAGTGAATCAGCAGGGAACTGCGCGAATTGATCTTCAAAATGGTTGCCGATAATCCGACCTGGGGCGCACCCCGCATTCACGGGGAACTGCAAATGCTTGGTTTCGATATCTCCGAGCGCACCGTTTCGCGTTGGGTCGAGCGGGCGCCAAAGAATCCGGACAAGGTGGGTCGGTGGAAGGCATTTCTCAAGAACCACCGCGAAATCATCGCTGCGATGGATTTCTTCACGGTTCACACGGTCACCTTTGGGGTCCTCTATGGGTTCTGCGTGATCGCCCACGATCGTCGTCACATCCTCCACGTCAACGTGACCCGTAACCCGACAAGCCATTGGGTAATACAGCAGTTGCGCGAGACATTCCCGTTCGAAGCCCCGCACAAATACATGATCCTAGATCGCGACAAGAAGTTCGGGTTGGAAGTGATTGCGGCTATCAAAGCAATGGGAAGCACACCAAAGAGGACTTCATTCCGAAGCCCCTGGCAGAACGGAGTTGCCGAGCGATGGGTAGAAAGTTATCGGCGCGATTTACTCGACCAAGTGATCGTGCTCAATGAGCGGCATCTGAAAAGGCTTCTATCTGAATACGTCCGCTACTACCACGAAGCCCGCACCCGTCTCGGGTTGGGGAAGGAAACGCCGGACAACAGAATCCGGTGGGCGCGTCGTGGCCGCATGACCTCGCAAGCAAGACTTGGCGGGCTGCATCACCGCTACGACCGAGCCGCGTAAGAGAAAAACGAAGGAAGGCTTTTCTAGCGGGAGATCCTTGCCCAAGCTCGCCTGTTTGCCACAACTCAAGCCCGCGGCACGCTTTCGACGGCAGTCTTTCTATGCTTATTTTCCGCAAGAGAGAACTCGAGTCTCATTTTTGAGGCCCGTATTGAATTATGGCGAGGGACAGGTCGCTTTGCGGCGCGACCATATAGTCTGCGCACTACAGACATCGACAATTCCCCACAGCATCGAGCGATCCCACGCAGCGTAGTTGTTGTCAAAAGTCGATGGTGGTTCAGTAAAGCTTCGCAAAACGACGAGGGCCTCCTCAGTTGCCGCGCGACGGACGGCTCGCAAGAGCCGACAACGATAAATTGGCGTTGCTCCATCTAGAATGTTTGAAAGGGCGAAGCCGTCAAAGTACCCGGTAGGGCATGATTCCAGCCATGATGCCGCATCCGACAAAATGAACCGGATGTTCTGCGTTCTCGACTGGAGATCAGCACTCCATTCACTAAGGAGGAGCGCCCCCGCGTAGGGGTTCGAGATGTTCGGATGTCGGGCGAATCCTCTTTCCAGCCGTTTTCTGAGCACGGCGCCGAAATCTCGCGGCAACGAAAAAAGAAACTTCGGCGCATAGACCGCGCCTAGAATGGCGGGTGACATCAATATGTCGAATCCAGTGCGGAAGCGGCGCGTGTCAAGATGCTTCCTCCAGAAGTCCAATTGCTCAGCGACATCAGAGAGGGCAAGGAAATCACGCAGAACTTGTGCACGCCAACCTACAAGCGGCATAAAAACGCGCGCGAAATTCATCGCTCGCTCGGCGTCGCCAGCCTCCACTGGCCCGCCTCTGGCGCGTCGCTCGGCGTAGGCAAGTTGCGCTGGATTGATGTCACAGGCAACCACTTCATGCTGACTGGCAAGCTCAAGCGCAGTGGTCCCGGCGGACGCGATGCAAAAGACCCGGGCCTTGTCTTGGAAAGCCGTGCGTTCAATCTCTGCGTCTTCGTACGTGCGCCCAAAAAGCAGACGGTGTGGGCCGCTCGACGAACTGAGCCGCCCCCATTGCCACGCAGTTTCCGAATTCACAGAGTGCCTCTTGGGAGAGCCCCGCAAACCCAAACTAGCAGGAGGAAAGAGAAGTTCTTGACAACCATACCAACGGGCTCGTGGATGATGTGGCGAGCCCACAGGAGGCCATTCGCATTGAGCAGAACGAGCAAGGATATCTGCACGATCGCACACCAGCCCGGAAAGAGCCCGGTCACCACCCAAACGGCGAGTGCGACCTCCGCGAGACCGAGCGCTTTGAGGAAAAGTGATCCGAACCGCGGGCCTAGCCGCGGAACCGCCGCGACGACTTCAGCTTGTAATTTCACGCGGCCGAGAATCTTGCACCATAGCCCCTCGTACAGCCAAACCGCTGCGATCCCTGCGCGTAAGATAACCAGCGGTGGGAACATGACTAGGATATCGTGCACACTACGCCTCCTGAGGGGTCGGACTAAGGTGTGAGGGACTCCGCAACAGCCGTGCGAACGGCATGATTTCCTGGAAGCACAGCGGCGCAGACACCGCTGAGTATGTGACTGTGCAGCTGGTAAACCAGAAACGCTTCCAGAGGACGCCACAAGAAGCGGGGGCGCAAGTATGCCAGGTAATTCGTAATCAGCGATACGTCTGTCCCATCGCCGGAAAAATTAAGTTGGTATGAACCGCCACGAGTGACGATGCAATGCTCAATACCTAAATTCTGTTCAATTACGTCGAATTGCAACAAATGTGGCGCTTGGACACTAGTGACGCGCTTTACCAAATCTCCTCCCTTGTATACGCAGCGGATCATAGCCCCAACCCGGGTCTTGTCACCTTCAGTCCTGACTGGCTGCGGTAGCAAGGCACCAAGAAGGAGCGGCGGGCGTCCGGGAACTTCCTCATAGAACATGATGTGATTCCAGACCGCTTCCGGGCTGGCGTCGAGGTGAAGTCGCGTTGCGACTACTTCACTCACCGCTTTGCCCGCGATTAGCCAACTTATGAGCCGATACGATTTTCCTGCGTCCTTCCTCAACCCTAGTATTCGGGGCATCTGTCCTGCCATAGGCGTGTTGGCATTCCGGTCACGGATCATTTTGCTCACCTTCGTCAAGAAGTCCGCGCAGCTTTTTCTCGTCAACCCCAGTAAATCAGTGTCGCGGCGCTCAGTCCACGCTATTCAAGATGCATATGAGATTCGCCGATTCTCAAGTGGCGTGCGAGGACTAGTCAGATCTTGAGGATGTTGAGGTTCCTCTTGGCGATGCCATACCTGCCAACACCTTGGCATTCAGAGTCCCGCCAAACGCGCCGGCGAAAGCACCAATTAGAGCTGGAATAACATAAATATTGCTCAGCACGGCCGAGTCAAACCAATGGCCTAACACGGTAGGACCGAGCCACGCGCCAAGCCAGGCGACAATCCATTGGCCGATGAACCCATCAATCCCCTTGAATAAGCGATAGCGAAAACCCCAGTGAACCATTGCAGCGGCGACTGCGCTCAGAGTCAACAGAACCAGGAAGGAAGAAAAGGCCATTCCAATCAATGGTGCACTCATGTGAACCTCCTTCAGATGGTAAGACCATACATCATCTTGTGAAGAACTTGGTCTAAATTGTCGACCGTCCTCGCCGCTTGACTCGGTTGAAGGGGGAACCGCGAAGGATTTCTGAGGTCATGCTTGAAGAAATGCTCGGCACTCATCATTGGGGGGCATGAAAGGGTCTCTATTGCAGAATGCACGGCCTAAGGTCAGGAGTGGTGATCCGAATCGTTGCTTAGGGTCTGTCGATGGAGCATGTACGCCAAGCGACCGTGTAGCCAAGCTTCCCCAGTAGCCGGATCATGTTTGCTGTCGACACTCTCATTAAGCACGTGAGCGCTGTCACCTGCGAGACGCGTGACCTCCTCGCTCAGTCGCATACGGAGTTGCGCCATCAGATCCTCATAGCATTTAGTCCATAGTTCATCACGGTGGGCAAGCGTACCCGGGACATGGCAACTCGCCGCTTCAACGACATGCTCCCCAATCGCTTCCTCGTCGATCGGGGGCAATTCGTGGTGCCAGTAGATGGTCTTACCTTTGTGGGTTTCCACGTCTGTCTCTCTGAGGCATGCCGATTTGAGGTATTTGGTTTGAGAAATTATCGATGCTGGTCGCAAGGTTGGTCAAGGTCGCATTCAAGATGAAAATGGCCCATCCCGCTTTACGCTGTCACTTTTCTAGCGGACTTGACTCGGATGCTCGCCCTCGGTAGCCAGAACTCCTTGATGGATCATGGCCTTTGGATTCCAATTTTTCCTTCTCTTTGGCGAGATGGTTTCCTTTTTGATCCTCGATTGTTTGTCCCGTGTAGTTTTTGAACGTATCGCGCGTAGCCTCATGGCACGTCCTTCCCCATCTGAAATTATCTTGTCACGTCTGCGAGATCTCTGTTCCCCTGCGGACATGGTTGTTCCGCCGCCGCTTGGGAAAATGTGTGTTCTATTGAACCTTGGTCGCAGCCCGCTTTGCCATCACCCGCGTACGGTAAGGACCGGGCACTTCGAGTGAGACACCACTTCGTGTGCGATTGCATCAGCCACATGAGTCGCCACACCAATGGCTCCGCCTGCGCCACGAACGCCGAGCACGATCAAGTCCGCCTCTTGGTCTTTGGCGACCTTGAGGATGGTCTGAGCCGCCTCGCCAAATCTGACGACGAATTCAGGCTTGCACCACAGGTCGATTTCCGCAGGAAGGAGGTTGCGAAGGGCTTTTTCACCCCGCGACGTTTTCACCTGTACAGATTCCAACGGCTCAAGAGGCTGAGGGACCGCATGCATCAAGGTCAATCGGGCCTGAAACTCCTGCGCAATCGAGAACGCGTATGGCGCCGCGGCCATGGATTCAATGCTGAAATCTGTGGCAAACAGCACTCGGTTGAAACTAATTTCGGGAGGTGCATCCAATGAGACTTCAGGCCCCACCGTTAGCACAGGACACGACGCCTGGCGAAAAACCTTCTCCGCAACTGAGCCGAGTATAACTCGGTTCAGTCCTCTTCGCCCGTGCGTGCCCAGCACGACGATATCGGCATTTGTGGCATTTATCAACGAATTGATTGTAGCCGCGACATCACCACGGACCACGGCCGTATCATGCGGGATCCCTTTCATGCGGCCATCCAAATGATTCATTTCGTCCTTGGCCTGCGGCTCACCTAAGTCCCAAGCAACTTCTCCAGCACCGCCTGGGATATATTTGTAGGCGTAAGGAGACAGAATGTGAACTGCATGCAACTTCCCGGCAAACCTACGGGCAATAGCCTCCGCGTATTGAAAGGCAGCTTCGGAGATCGGTGAAAAATCGGTTGCGAACAAAACGTTCTTGAGAGCAACGCGACTCTTGACATCTACGGTAAGCATTGGCCACCTCTTCTCGAAATGATGGTGCGCCCGCCGGAAAGGACGCGATGCGACCCGTAACATAGATGAGCGTGATGGGGAACACACGATATGCGGGGACAAGCCGCTTATCCTTGGCACGGGCGTTGGACACGCTAAAGCTGTGGTGCGCAAAAACCTCATCGCGATCACGCCGCGATCCTTTCAAGTCGATATTCTTGATGTAGCCCACCCAGTATTGACTTCTTCTTGATCGAGAACTCGCCGGCAACATCATATCTGTGATCCTGGTGGGCGAGTGGAAGCCCAGGCAGAGGGTCCGGAATCCCTGGTCCCAAACTTCGGTGCGGTCGCCCATGATTGTAGTGAACGGCCCATTCTCGGGCCAGGGCGCGCACGTGTCGCTCATTCAACGGAATGAACCAATCCAGGCACTCCCGCTTAAGACTGCCAATCAGTCTCTCGCAATAGGCGTTGGCCTTCGGTGCCCGGACTGGAGTCTTGAGTACGGCGATTCCGAGATTTGTCATGTCACAGTCCAAGTTCGCTGAGAAGATGCCCGACCGATCGTGGATGAGCCAGCGATATGCGTGGTCGCTGGGAATCGCCTCTCGCAATTGTTGCAAAGTCCAGGCGGACGTTGGATGAGGCGTCACGTTTACATACAATATTCTGCGACTTCCTACTTCCATCACCGCAAGAACATAAAGGATCTGGAATTGAAGGGTCACGGCAACCACAAAATCGCATGCCACAATGGCCCTCGCATGATTCCGCACAAAGGTCGTCCAGCGCTGGGAGGAAGGACCTCGAATTGGACTTGGATCTTCCGGCCAATAGGCCCGCACGGTTCGTGGCGATACGCGAATGCCGAGTTTGAGGGACAGCTCCGAGGTAATCCTCGCCTGGCCCCAATATGGATTCTCGCAGACCATTTCAGCAATGAGTGCGCGGAGGTTTGCAGTCAAGCGCGGCCTACCGCCACGCGACTTCCAACCCCAGAAGAGTTGGAATGCTCGTCGGTGCCAACCGATCAGAGTTTCAGGCCTTACTACGACGAGAGCATTCTTCCAGTTGAAACATCGCGACCAGAGGAGCAATGAAAGTCTGGCTGAGTCGGTCAACCTGTGGGGTGTGACGGTTCGCTCCCCGTAGAATGCCAACTGTTTCCTGAGAAAGAGATTCTCGGCGACCAAGGAAGTCCTTGGACGGATCAGGTCTAGACCCAACCGAAAGACCTCTGCAAGGAGGTCAACAAAGATCGAAAGGAGCCGAATGGACAATCAAGGATAGTCTGCGGGTCATGGGGGCCGGATTCTACGTTCAATCCTACTCAGGTGCGACACTGATCCGTGTGGAAAACCCGGAAACTTCGAATTCACCTAAAGGCTGATTCCTGAGAGGGATGCGAGGGCTGATGAGGTTTTTGCGCAGCACAGCGGAGCATCCAAGGACTACCAACCTCTTTCCATGAGTGTTATCAGTACTCTGCATCACCCTTCCAGGAGTTCAGTCGGTGAGAAGAAATCTTGTACTTCATTAAGACTGTCTATAACAAGTCCAAAGTCAGTAACCATACTAAAAATCATCTCGATCTGAGCCAGTAGTTTGTGGGACTTAGCGCGACGAGGAATTCTATCGTGAACTCTGCAGTGTCTCATTTTGGGGGCGCAGTCCAACAGGCACATCTACAAAATCATCTACAGTGCTGTAGATAAAACACCAGAAGCTCTAGACAAGCTATTGAAAATAAAGGTCGGGGCGAGTGGATTTGAACCACCGACCTCCTGGTCCCGAACCAGGCGCCAGCACTTGTTGAAATCTATGGATTCTTGTTGATTCTAAGTGATTGCTGTTGAAACATTTGCGGCCTGCTCGTTGAAGTCTGTTGAACTTTGTTGAAGTTGGAGGCTTTCGCAGCTACAAAATTATCTTCACCCTGAAACGCAACAATCGTGCAATTTTATAGCAATTTGGCGAACGACAAGTGACCGCTCGTTTGTCGTGATAACATTATTTGGGGCTTCGAAAGCTCTTTTCATGCGACCAAAAATTGGTGTAGCACTCGGCAGCGGCGCGGCGCGCGGATGGTCCCTGATTGGCGTATTGGAGGGGCTCGCAGCCATGGGAGTCGTACCGGAGGTTGTTTCTGGCACTTCTATTGGCGCGTTGGTCGGGGCCGCCTTGGTGACTGGCAAACTTGCCGCGCTTAAGGACCGGGTAGAGAATTTCAGCCGGCGCGATGTTGCTGCAATGCTCGACGTGCATCTCACGACCGGTGGTCTAATTGAAGGGAGGCGTGTAGAGAATTTTCTCGACAGCTTGGGAATCACAGGCTCGATCGAAACGCAGGGTCGGCGTTAT
>JBGOTC010000018.1:0-18857 GCA_041476305.1 Terriglobia bacterium | reverse complement strand
CCGGAAGAGATCCGCTTTCTCTCCATTCCCAAGGGAAGCTTGGACACCCGGGAGCGCGAGGAGATTGAATCGCACGTGGTGCACAGCTTCAATTTCCTGATGCAGATCCCGTGGACGCAGGAAATCCGGGGCATTCCAGCCATCGCGCGGGCGCACCATGAAAAGCTGAACGGGACAGGCTACCCCTACCATCTGATCGGTGATGAAATTCCGGTGCAGGCGAAAATAATGACGGTGTGCGACATTTTTGACGCGCTCTCCGCGGCCGACCGGCCCTACAAGAAGGCAGTGTCCGCGGAGCGCGCGCTGGCCATCCTGGAAATGTCGGTGAAGGAAAAAGAGCTGGACCCGGTGCTGTTCAATTTGTTTGTGGACGCCAAGATTTACCAGCGAATGCAAAAGAACGCCTGAAACGTCCCCGATAAACCAGGTCACGAAACCCCGCGTGGGCGCGGCTCGTCCTTAGAGCCGGCGGGGAGTTGCAGCCAGGTTCCCGTAGTGACAGAATCCGCGGCGGAGGTGCGTTGATGAAGCGTTCAAGTGTTGCAATGCGTGTGAGCCGGATCCGGTTTGTGGTGGTCGCCGCGCTCTGCGGCGTGTTGGCGTTCTCGATTCTTGGCGTTGCCGCGGGAGCACAGACAACTTACCAGAAGCCGCCGAAAGCAATTCTGGACGTGATGGACGCACCGACGATTCCTACTGGAGCCGTGAATTCGACCGGGGACTACATGCTGTTCTACCGTTCCGTGGGGTATCCCACGATTGCGGATATGGCGCAGCCGATGCTGCGTCTTGCGGGCCTGCGAATCAATCCGAACACCAGCGCACAGCACAATTCGCCCGCGTTCACGGACATAACTTTGAAGCGCATCCCGGACGGGACCGAGCACAAGCTCGCGCTCCCCGCGGATGGGCGCTTTGGCGCGCCGCGGTGGGCTCCCGACGGGAAGCATTTTATTTTCACGCAGACAACCGGCACGGCGACCCTGTTGTGGATAGGCGACACCTCGGGCGCGGCGCACGTGGTTCCGGCGGTGCACCTCAACTCCGTGCTGGGCGGAGGGGGCGGCGGCGGACGCGGCGGCGGGGGGTTCGGCGCAGTGGGCGGATGCGACTGGCTGGGCGGAAGCGCGGAGCTGGTCTGCAAGACGGTGCCGACGAATCGCGGGATGGCTCCGGCGGCGCCAAAAGTCCCAGAGGGGCCGCACGTGGAAGAAAGTTACGGCCGCGCAACGGCAGTGCCGACATTTGAGGACCTGCTGCAAAACGCTCACGATGAAGACCTGTTCGATTTCTATGCGCGATCACAAATCGCGATGGTGGAGCTGGCAACAGGGAAAATCACTCCCATCGGGAAGCCGGCGCAATATGCGGGAGTGAACGCTTCACCCGACGGGAAACACTTGCTGGTCACGCGGCTGCACCGGCAGGACGGTCACTACTCCTACCTGCTGACGGATTCTTCTTTCCCTCGCGACATCGAAGTGTGGGACATCTCCGGAAAAGTTTTGATGAAAGTGGCGAGCCAGCCGCTGGAGGACAACCTGCCGCGCGGGGGACTGTTGCCAGGGCCGCGCAACATCAACTGGCGCGCCAACGATCCGGCCACGTTGGTGTGGGTGGAAGCGCTCGACGGCGGGGATCCCCGAAAGCAGGTGCCGCAGCGCGACAAGGTGATGTGGATCAAGGCGCCATTCACGGGGCAGGCGTCGGAACTTCTGCGCACGGAGAACCGCTTTGGAGGAATCACCTGGGGCGAGCGCGCGGACTTCGCTATTTTGCGGGAGACCAACAACCGCACGCGGCACACGAGAGTGTTTTTCTTCAATCCGGCGAACCCCTCGGAAGCGCCGCGATTGGCGTGGGACATCAGCAACGACGATCGCTACAAGAACCCCGGCACCGTCACCCCGAAATTGTTGCCGACGGGGAATGGCGTGGCCCGCCAGAGCGGCGATTACATTTTTCTGGAAGGGCCGGGCGCGGGACCAGACGGGGATCATCCATTTCTGGACCGCTTCAACATCCGCACGCTGCAGAGCGAGAGGATTTTCAGATGCCCGGACAAGGCCTATGAAGTGGTGGTGGCGATCCTTTCCGCTGATGGGACAAAGTTCATGACGCGGCATGAAACTCCCACGGAAGCGCCAAACTATTTCCTGCACACGGCGGGCTCGGGAGATGGCAAGGCCTTTACGCATTTCGCCGACCCGACGCCGCAAATCCGCGGCATCCGCATGGAACTGGTGAAATACAAGCGGTCGGATGGAATACCGCTTTCCATGAGGGTTTATCTGCCAGCTGACTACAAGCAGGGCGAGCGCCGTCCCGCGGTGTTCTGGGCCTACCCGCGGGAAGTGGCGGACCAGGATTTGGCCGGACAGATCGCGGGATCGCAATACCGGTTCACGACCATCCGCGGATATTCGGAGCTGCTGTTCTTGCTGGATGGCTACGTGGTGCTGGACGATGACGCGGCCATGCCGGTGGTGGCGGCGAACGGCAAGCCCGAGTCGGCCAACGACACCTACGTCGAGCAGATCGTGATGGACGCGCGGGCGGCGGTGGACAAGGCGGCGGAGCTGGGCTACATCGATCCCAACCGTGTAGGAGTGGGAGGTCACAGTTACGGCGCATTCATGACCGCAAACTTGATGGCGCACTCCGACATTTTCAAGGCGGGGATTGCCGAGAGCGGTGCGTACAACCGGACGCTGACTCCGTTTGAATTTCAGAGTGAGCGGCGACCCATCTGGGAAGTGCCGGAACTGTATTTGAAAATGTCGCCGTTCATGTACGCGGACAAAGTGAAGGCGCCGATTCTGCTGATCCACGGAGAAGCGGACAGCAACTCCGGAACATTCCCGATCCAGTCGGAGCGGTTCTACCGCGCGATCAAAGGCAACGGAGGGACGGTGCGGTACGTGACGCTTCCGCTGGAGGCGCACGGATACGCGGGGAAAGAAACCATCGAGCACGTGGTGTGGGAAAAGCTGAACTGGTTCAACAAGTGGGTGAAGAATGCGGGCGCCGCGGGGAGCACATCGACGTCGGCGGGCTCGCCGCAGGAGCACTAGCCCGCAAACACTCAGGAATCGGATGGCGCTCGCCCCGGAGAAGAGCCCGAGGTAGAATTGGCGTCATGCGAAGAGGCATAGCGACCGCCGTGGCCCGCGCCGCGGCGGTTTTCGTTTATGTGGCGGCGTCCATTTGGCTGGGGGGAAATATCTCCGCAGCGCGGCAGGCGGCGCAACAGCAGGCAGTGTCGCGGCCGGGTGAGATCGTGCTGCCACCTCAACTGGAGACGGAGAAGCCCGCTACGCTGGCGGTGCTGGATGCGGAGGGGCGGCTCGTTGCAGGCGCCGGAGTCGCGCTGTCCACCGGGCAAACGGTAACGACGGATTCCACGGGACGGGCGCGGTTCGTGGTGACGGCTCCCCCCGGGCCGTTTCAGGCAGAGGTGCCGGGCAGCGAGGTCCGCGCGTCGTCGGTGGTGCTGGGTGCGCAAGATCATCCAGCGAGCGGAATTGTTGTGACGGATTATCCGTTTGTCGCCACTCTCGAAGACCACATCGCGGTGCGGGGCGCGGGATTCCGCGGGGACGCGGATCTCAACGTGGCGTCACTGAACGGCCAGCCGGCATTTGTGTTGGCGGCGTCGCCAGTTTCGTTGGTGTTGAAGCCGGGGCCGAATGTGGCGGCAGGAGCGGCGGAGCTGCTGCTACAGGTGGGAGAGCACAAGAATAAGCCGATGTCGTTGACTCTGGTGTCGCTGACCATCGAACGGCCACAGGGAAAACTCACCGTTGGAATTCGGAGCAAGCTCACGGTACGCGTCCAGGGCACAGGGCAGAAAGTGACCCTGGCGGTGCGAAATCTCTCCACCAGCAATGTTGAATTGACCGGCGGAAACTTGCAGCGCGTGACTACGAGCGGGGGAACGCACAACAAGGTGGATGTGGCGCTCAAGACACTGCGCGCCGGGGATTATTCGGTGAGCGTGCGTTTGGTGAGGCCCGCATCCGGGGCGCCGGACCTGGGATTGGTGCGCCGGGAATTGCTGGCGGCGCGCGCGCTGGCCACCGGCGCATGGACCGGGATGATTGATCAGGCGATTGAAAGGCTGGATGGGCTGGACCCGCTGATCCGCGACGCGCACGGGATTTCACTCTTGCAGCAGGAGCTCGCGGAAATGTTTTCCGCGGACCCTCCGGCGGAACTGGCGAAGCATTTGCAGGCGGCCTGGGCCGCGTTGCTGCAGCCGTAGTCAAGAAATTGCGGAAGGCGCGCGCGGCGCGGCGGAAGATTTCATGATGTGGATGCGCCGCTGTGTTTCAGGCGTGCTAGAATCACACCTCTGAGCCACTCACGTCCCGAGAGGCGACCATGATCCAAGCGTTCCCTATGACCCCCTCAATGATTGGAATCGGAGTTCTGATTTTCATAGCCGGCGCGGCACTGGCGTGGTTCTGGAACCGCGTAACGGCGAGCCAGCTCTCCGCGCGCATTCGCGAGCTGGAGGCAGGCGCAAGCGGCAGCCAGTCCGTGGAAGCGGAGTTGCGGCGCCAATCCTTCGAGCTGAAAAGCGAGCGCGACATCCTGCGGGAGAAGCTGGAGTTGGAGCAGCAGCGCAGGATCGCCGCGGAGACCACGGCGCAGAAGGCGCGCGAGAACATGGACGAGCAGAAGAAACTGCTGGATGAGGCGCGCACGAAATTCATGGAGGCGTTTTCGGGACTGGCCTCCGATGCGCTGGGGAAAAGCGCGGCACAATTCCTGGAGCTGGCCAATTCCAAATTTGAATTGTTGCGAGGCGATTCGCTCGGCGACCTGGAGCAGCGGCGGGTGGCCATCGAAGGGCTGGTGCGTCCGCTGGGGGAGACGCTGGGAAATTTGAATGAACGGCTGTCGCAGGTGGAATCCTCGCGGCAGGAAGCCTACGGGGAGCTGCGATCACAGGTGCAGCAACTGGCGCAAACAAGCAAGGAGCTGCGCGTGGAGGCCGGGACGCTTTCCAACAGTTTGAAGCAGCCCCAGGTGAAGGGCCGCTGGGGAGAACTGACTCTGCGGCGCGCGGTGGAACTGGCGGGGATGTCACCGCACTGCGATTTTGTGGAGCAGGAATCGGTGGAGACGGAGACGGGGCGGCTTCGCCCGGACATGCTGGTCCATCTTCCTGGCGGCGGGAAGATTGTGATTGACGCAAAGGTCCCGCTGAGCGGGTTCCTGGCGGCGACGAGCGCGTCAACGGAGGAAGAACACGCGGCGGCGATGGCGGAGCATGCGCGGCTGGTGAGGGCGCACATCCAGGCACTCTCCGCGCGGGAATATTGGAAGCAATTTGAGCCCACGCCGGAATTCGTGATCCTGTTCGTGCCGGGGGAATCATTTTTCAGCGCGGCGCTGGACCACGCGCCAACATTGATTGAGGAAGCCATCGACAAGCGCGTGGTGCTGGCGAGTCCGACGACGCTAATCGCTCTCCTGCGCGCGGTGGCCTACGGCTGGCGGCAGGAAATGCTTGCGGAAAACGCGGAGCGCATCAGCGGGCTGGGCAAGGAGCTGTACGAGCGGCTGGTGGTTTTTGCGGAGCACCTGGGAGATGTGGGGCGCTCGCTGGAGCGGGCGAATGACGGCTATACAAAAGCCGTGCGGTCATTCAATACGCGCTTGCTGCCGGGCGCAAAACGGTTCACGGATTTGGGTGTGGCCAGCTCAAGGGAAATTGAGGCGCTCGATACCGTGGAGAGTTTGCCCGAGCCGCTGACGGCGACATCGCCCGCAGAAGCAGAGGCTCGCCCAGCCGGTGGGGAAACGGATAAGCCCCGCGGACGCGGCGCTGGAGCGGGATCTTAGAGCGCAGTTCCGGATTATCTCAAACAGGAAAATTCCCTGAAAATATCTTAGGAGAGAAGCCTGCGGACGAGGCGGCGGAGGCGTTCGCGGCTTTCCTCCGTCATGTGGAGGAACTCCACGCCGCCGCCGGTGGCGCTGACGTTTCGTACGATGGCCGTGGAATGGATGTGGCGCAAGCCGGCGCGGATATCCATGCGCAGATGATCGCCGACGGCGAGTCCGCGGAAAGATTCAACGAAGGCTCCGCCAAGGCTGAGCGTGCGCACGCGGACAGCGGCGGCGACCGCGGCACGCGCGGGTGCATCCAGGCGCGCGACATCGCGATTTTCAATGCGAGCAGACAAAGGCCGATGGAGCGGGATGCGCAGGTACCGCCGCGGGCGCCCGAAACTGGCGCTGGCTTGAACGGCGGCCTCGCGAGCGGCGCGGACGCGTGCCGAAGCCGGGTGGTTTTCCATCAGCGCGATGGCCTCTTCGGCGGCGGCGCGCAGGCCGGCGGGCTCGGTGTGCACAAGTCCCTGGCGCTGGCGGAGCAGACCACGGAGCAGGCCCGCGGCTGAAGTGGCGCGCAGAGTCCCCAGGGCCTCGATGGCCTTGATGCGGATAAAAACGTCGCGCAGCGGCTGAATGGAACCCGAGGCCACTTCACACAAGAGTGGTATCGCGGAATTCTCTCCAGCTTGCGCAATCCCATCGATCATCACCGGCGCAACCAGCGGATGCGCCTCAGGCAGAACCGCGACAAAGGCGCGCGCCACACCTTCGGGCGCGGGGCCGGCGTCCTGGCGCGTGAGCTCGGCGACGGCAAGGTCCTGGAGATTCCAATCCCATCCCGGCAAGGCGCGTGACAATGCGCTCACCAGACGTTGCGGTTTGGTGGCGGCCAATAATTTGATTGCCGTGCCGGCGCGTTGCCGGCGGGGATCGAGAAGATGGGTTTCCAAAGCCCCGATGACGGGCTCACCCGCGGCGCGGACAAGGGCGGTCATGGCGGGCAAAGAGTTCAGACCCTCTGGCGCGGCAAGAATCGCGCCGAGCGCATCAAGCAAGCGTTCGGGATCGCGCGCGAGGATGCGCGGAAGCGCGGGGTCTGGCGATATCGCCGGGCGCGCGGCGGCCGCAGCGTTCACCAGCAGTGACCAATTCTCATCGACCATCAATCGTTCGTACAAATTGAAAATGTGGGCATACTCGGCGTCGCGCGGAGCGGCTTCCAGGGCCGCGAGGATGCGTTCAAATTCCGCGTAATCGCCGCGACGAAGCGCGAACTGCGCCAGGCTTTCGACCAGCGAAACAAGGGGTGCGGCGATGCCCGGCGATGCTTCGGCGGCGAGGGCGCGGAGCGCGGCGCGACCCAGTTCGGAGGGAGTGTCATCCCGCCAAAGCCGCTCGATGAGCGGTAGCAACTCAAGGAGGCCATTGACCACCGTGCGGCGGGGCCTGGAGCGCTCGGATTCAATGTTCCGCGAATAATTCACAATCACGATGCGTGATTCGCGCACGGGAGCATCACCATTGCCAACGCGCCCGGCATCGAGGAGGCGTTCGACCGCCGCGCGCAAGACGGGAATGGGGACGCACCAGGCGTCGGGCCCGCGCAAAACGGCGGCGCGTTCGCGCGCCGGGATGCGCTCCCAAAAGGCTTCATGGAGCCGCTCGACATAGGATTCCGCCGCGCCGGGATCGTGTTCCGCCAAACTCAAAAGGAGCGCACGGGCGGCGCGAACCATGGTGGCAGGCGGCTGCGATTCATTCACCCCCAAGCCCGATTCTTCCGCGGGCGCGCGTAGCGACTGGGTGAGCGCATCACCAAGTGTCGCAAACATTCCGCGGACATCCACAACGGCAAGCTTCCCGGCCAGGAACTGCGAATTGAGAGTTTCCAGGAGCAGGGATTCGGACAGCCGCGCGAGATAGCTGTCATTCGGCTCATTTTCGTGCGGAGTGTGGCGCGCCATGGTGCCGACAAGTTGATTTATGGTGCGCGGCTCGGCATCGCCCATGGCCAGATGGAGCGCCTCAGCGGTCTGTTGCGGAGAACTGGAGGCGGCGGTGCCAACAATGGGCGCGAGGCGGGCCAGCAAGCGCAGCGCGGCGCCCAAGTCATCGAGAGTTGCAGGAGCGGCAGTGGAGACGGCGCGCGGAGTATCCATGGGTCCGCCGCTGTGCGACATCAGCACGGAAACCATGGCGGCGAGGACCGTGCCGGGGCGCTGGCGCAACGGGACATTCGCGCGGATGCCAGCGACGCGTTGCGCGGCGAGCCGCGCGGGCCAGTCTTGGGCGTTGTGCACGCGCGATTCATTGAGCAAACGCGCGAACGTATCCAGTTCGCCGATGTTCGTGTGCGGCAGGAAACTGATGGAGCTGAGGCCGCGGCGGCCCCAATCCTCGGCCATGCCCGTCCACGATGATTTTTTCTGGAGAGCGACGGGCTGTGCGCCCTTTGACGGGCAATAGACCATGACGCCATCCTCGATTCCCACGGCGAGGGGAGAAGCCCGCTGAAGAGCGGCGCGCAGGAAGAGATCGGCGGCTTCCAGCGCAGAGGCGGCGAGGGGGTGATTTTTCTGATAGAGGCGCGTGACCGTCAGCAGCGACTGGAAGGAGCGCAAGAAGCGGACGACAGCGGCTTCCGCCGGATTCTTGGGGAGAGATTCTTCATCTTTGGAGCGAGCGGGGGAGGCTATGCCAGCCCTTAAACCCCGAGAGGTTCGCGCGGAGGAGGGATTCGCGTGGGCCGGGTGCTCCATGCGTCTATCCTCGATGTGTGTCCACGTCGGCCAAGTCTACCAGAACATTGCGGCGTGTGGGGAAGGGCGTTGCGGATGGAGATAAAAAGGCAAGCTGGGTGGGACTTGCTAGCGAGAGGTCAGCGCGGCGGTGATTTGCGTTACCTGGCCCTGTTTCACGACGACGCGCTCGGAGTAGGGACTGAAATTCGGGTGGCGGATGGTCACATTGTATTTGCCGGGGCCGAGAAAGAGCGTGGCGGGAGTCAATTGCGCCTGGCGGACTCCGTTCACGAAAATGACGGCGTCGGGTGGTTGGCTGAAGATGGAAATGCCGGTGCCAACCACCGCGGTTCCTGCTGTGCCGGTGGAATTGGCCGCAGGGGTGTCGTCATAAATGATGTCGTCAGTGAAGTGGGCCCAGCCAGGCAGGCGGCGTAAGTTGAAAAGCAGGGCTTGATGTTCATTGGGACGCAGACGGCCTTCCAACACCAACCCATCGCCCACAAGTTTCAATTGAACTTTTTCGGCCATGCCGGCATCGGCAAGTTTCTGCTCGATGCGGCCCTTGAGTTCCTGCAATTTGGCGGCGGGGTCGAGTTCCGGCGTTGAAGGCTGGGCATCGCCTAATGACGGCGCGCTTTCCTTCACAACAGGTTTTGGAGCCGGGGAAGGTGGTGTCGCGGGTGGATTCTCTTTTGTTGAGTTATCCGCAGAAGGCGCAGGTTGATCGCTCTTTGAAACCGTCGCCGTTGTTTTTCCTGCTTTCGGTTTTGCAGCCGGGGCGGCGGGGGCGGTCTGCACCGGAGCCGGATTCTGCGTCGCCGGCGCAGCGGGCGGGTTCGATGGCGCGTTCCTCTGGGCTACTTTTTCGCGAATGACCTGCCAGACATCAAGCGCGTATGGCATGACGTAGTAACCCGCGAACCCGATGACACCCAGCAAGAGAAGTGATGTCCAAAAGACAGCCCAGCCGCTTCGTCGCGGCGGTTGGTAAATCGTGTGACCAACGGTTGGGCGGGAGGCCGGTGAGATCGAACCGGACAACGGCGCGATGGAACTTCCGAGGGCGCGCGACCGCTCCATGGTGCTGAGGGGAAGCGTGGCGTCCCCGCCAATGGTGCGTGCCGCGAGGCTGGACAGAGACGCGGGGCCTCCAACATGGTTCTTGTAATTCTTCAGAGCGGCGAGCATCTCGGCGCAGTTCTGAAAACGCGCCGAGGGTTCTTTCGCCAGCGCGCGAAGGATGACGGAGCTGAGTCCCGGATGAATGGAAGGATCGATTTGGCGCGGAGGAATCGGCTCCTCGTTAATAATCTTGAAGATGACGGTGGTGATGTTTTCGCCGGGGAACGGTTTTTCACCGGTCACGAGTTCGTAGAGGATCACACCGAGCGCGAAGATATCCGCGCGGCCGTCCACGGGCTTGCCCTTGATCTGTTCGGGCGACATGTAGGAGGGCGTGCCGATGGCGTGCGCGGTCTGCGTGGCGTTGAACTGCAGAATTTTTGCGGTGCCGAAGTCCGTGATTTTCAAAGTGTCGTCGGCGGTGAGCATCAAGTTCGCGGGCTTGATGTCCCGATGGATGATGTTGTGGCGGTGCGCGTAATCGAGCGCGCTGCAGGCCTGTTCGATGATGCGCATCACGCGTTGCAGCGGGAACGACTGGTGCGAATCGAAGAGCGCCTGCAGGCTGTGGCCTTCCACCAACTCCATGGTGATGTAAAACACGCCTGCTTCCTCACCGGCGTCATACACGACAACGATGTTTGGATGCGTAAGGAGTCCCGCCGCGCGCGCTTCCGTCTGGAAGCGGCTGATGAGTTCAGGGCGGCTGAGGCTGCTGCCGCTGACATTGAGGTGCATGGTCTTGACGGCGACGGCGCGACCGATGACCGGGTCCTGGGCGCGAAAGACGATACCCATAGCACCGCGTCCAAGCTCCCCCTGGAGCTGATAGCGGCCGGCTTTTTCCATCGTGTTCACGGATTGTTGAGTTCGGTGACGCGCAGGACTCCTCTCGGGAGGGAAGCGCGAGACCGCTCTGTTTCCTTATGGCACAGGCGGAATGCTGGCGAAGTTTTCAGGCGCGCGGCGGAAACTGGCGCGAAACCGCGAAGCGCGCGGCGCCCACACAGATTCACGCGGGCGCGCTAACGATCAATCAATCGAACATAACTGGCGATTTTGGGAGCGTCAATCCTACCGAGGTACAGTGTTCCGCCAATGCAATAGATAGGGCACAACGCTCTTCAAATGAATAAGTTAGGGGGAGGGAGTGCCGCGGGAATTGAGTTCAGCGACGCTCGGAATTTGAACTGGTGCCGGCGCCGGCGCTCATGCTGGAAAGGGAAACGAATTGGCCGGGAGCCGGCGGAGCGGCCACGGGCTTCAGCGTCTGCACGCCGCGCCAGTTATCAAGGACAGCGACTTGCTGCACACAGGAAACGGTGCAGAAAGGGGCGCAGGGCTTGGAGGTGAGATATTCGCGGCGCAGATCCGCCTTCGTGTATGTCGCAAGCGGGACCGCGGGCATGCCGCGCTGCTGCGAGCACCAGTGCACGAGGCCGTCTTCGCAGATATAGAGGTAGCGTGAACCGGAGCGGCAGCGCCACTGGTTGGGTTCGCCGCGCGCGATGTGATGCTGAAAATCGTTGACGCGCGTGAAGCCGCGCTTGCCGAGAGTCATGATCTCCTCAAAGATATCGCGCTCGTGCTGGCTGAGCGGCTGGAGCTGACCGTTCGAGTCATGGATGATTCCCACGGTGCTGGTGAAGCCAAGAGCCACGGCGCGGTGCGCCACTTCCAGCGCGTCTTCGGGATGCGTGATGCCGCTGCCAAGCACGGAGTTGATGTTCACCTGAAAAACGGCGTACTGCGAAAGCAGCGCGAGCTTCTGGTCCAGGACCTTCAAGCTCTTCTTCGAGACGTCATCAGGATTCACGTTATCAATACTGATTTGCAGATATTCGAGGCCGGCCTGGTTCAGCCGCTCGATGCGTTCGGGAACCAGCAGGTAGCCGTTGGTGATCAACCCAGCGAGCATGTCGCGGCGGCGGATGTGGCGAATCACATCGTCGAGTTCGGGATGGAGCAACGGTTCGCCGCCGCTGATGGTGACGATGGCCGTCCCCAGGTCGGCGAGGTGGTCGAGGCGCCGCTTCATTTCATCGAGCGGGACAGGCTTCGAGAAGTCATCGAACTCGTTGCAATAGGTGCAGGAGAGGTTGCAGCGCCGGATGGGGATGATGTGCGCCAGGATGGGCTTGCGTGTGGAGATCAAGCGCCAGCCGAGTTTGCGCACCTCGCGGGCGCGCGTGCGCCAGAAGCGCAGTGTGCGCCGCAGCTTGACGTTCGCGGGTTGTGAAGTTTCAGCCATATATACAAATTGTGGATGCTGCAATTGTATCAGACGGCAGATTTTGGAGCGCGCGTCCGGCCGATTGCGCCCCTAAAGATTAATGGAAGCGTCGATTAGGTCCTCGCCGGGGCGGGGATCGAGCTGGAACCCGGCATGGGCGGCGATCTTTTGCATGGCGATATTTCCGGAGAGCATGGTGGCAAAGACGCGTGTGAGTTTTTCCTGGCGCGCGACATTGAGAAGGCGCAGCAAGAGTTCCGCGCCCAATCCCTGACCCTGAAAATCGTCGCGGATGAGGACGGCGATTTCAGCTTCGTTCTGGCCGTGGGCCCGGCTCAGGCGAGCGACGCCGACAATTTCGGGCGCTCCATGCACTTCGCGTTCGGCAACCAGCGCCATCTCGCGGTCATAATCCAGGAAACAGATGCGCGCGAGGCGCTCATGGGCGATGCGCAGGTCAAGCTTCAGGTGCTGCATGTAGCGCATGTACACGGTCGCTTCGGAGAGGCGCGAATGAAATTGCACCATAAGCGGTTCATCTTCCGGGCGAATGGGCCGAATGCGCAGCGCGGAGCCGTTCTTTGTTGTGAAAGATGAAATGTATTGCGCAGGATAGGGCCGGATGGCCGGGCGCGGCAAATCGGATTCGGCGAGCGACGCCGGATGCAGCACGACGCGGGCATCGAGCGCGAGCAAGCCCTCGGATGAGGCGAGCAGCGGATTGATGTCCAATTCCTTAATCCAGCGCTGCTCGGCGATGAGCTGGCTGAAGCGCACGACGAGAGCTTCGAGCGCGGTCTGGTCCACGGGCGGGCGTCCGCGAATGCCCTGCAGGGCGCGATAAATACTGGTGCGCTCCATCATGCGGCGCGCGAGCGTCGTGGTGAGCGGCGGCAAGCCAAGGGCGTGGTCGCGAAAGATTTCCACCAGTTCGCCGCCCGCGCCAAAGAGCAGGACGGGGCCGAACTGCGAATCCTGGCTCGACCCGAGAATTAATTCGTATCCCGAGCGCTTGATCATGGGCTGCACGGTGACACCTTGAAAGGCCTGAGCCCCGGCGATCTTCGTGACGCTTGCCTGGATTTCGCGGAACGCTGCGCGCACATCCGGTTCCGACGACAAATTGAGTTTGACGCCTCCCACATCGGTCTTGTGAGTGACGGCTTCCGAATGCAGCTTCAACACAACAGGAAAGCCAATTTCTTTCGCGAGGCTCGCCGCCTGATTTTCATCGCGGGCCAATTCCGTGCGCACCGTGGGGATGCCGTAGGCGGCGAGGAGTTGCTTTGATTCCCACTCCGTGAAGAGCGTGCGACCTGAGGCGCGAACATCGCGAACCAACTTCTCCGCGCGATTGCGGTCAATGGCGGATTCTTCGCTTCCTGCTAGCGTGGGGGTCTCGCTCAAGGCGCGAAGGTTCGATGCGTATTTCCATAAGTAGGTGAAGGAGCGCGCGGCGGCATCGGGAAATGCGAACGTGGGGATGCCCGCGCGGTTCAAAATGGCCGCGCCTTCGGCGACGGTGGCGCCGCCCATCCACGAGGCGAGCAGGGGGACGCCATGAATTTGCGCGTGCGGCACAACTTGTTCGGCGACACGCGAGGGATGCGTCATGCCCTGCGGGGCGAGGATGACGAGGAGGCCGTCCGTCTCCTTGCTGGACTTGGCGATTTGGACGGCGCGGCCGAAACGCGTTTCGTCGGCGTCGCCGAGGATGTCAATGGGATTGGCGTGGCTCCAATGGGCGGGAAGGAGCGCGGCGAGCGCGGCGAGCGATTCCGGGGGCAGGGGCGCGAGTTCGCCGCCGCTGCCGAGCAGGGCATCGGTGGCGAGGACGCCGGGGCCGCCCGCGTTGGTGATAATGGTGAGGCGCGGGCCGCGCGGACGCGGCTGCTTGCTCAGGACTTCGGCCATCTCGAAGAGTTCAGCGATGCGGTCCACGCGGAGAACGCCGCAGCGGCGGAAGGCGGCGTCGAGGACTTCGTCGCTGCCGGTGAGCGCGCCGGTATGAGACGCCGCCGCTTTGGAGGCAGCAGCGGTGCGGCCAGCCTTGATGACGATGATGGGCTTTGTGCGCGAGACTTCGCGCGCCGCGGAGAGGAAGGCGCGCGGGTCGCCGATGGACTCCATATAAATCAGGATGCTGCGCGTGTTGGGGTCATCACCAAAATAGTAGATGAGGTCGCCCCAGCCCACATCGAGCATGGAGCCGGTGGAGACAAAGGCGCTGAAGCCGACAATTTCCTGGAGGCTCCAATCGAGAATGGCGGTGCAGAGCGCGCCGCTCTGGCTGAGAAACGCGACAGTTCCATTGCGCGCGGCGCTTTGGGAAAAAGTGGCGTTCAAGCCGACGGAGGGATTCATCACGCCGAGACAGTTGGGGCCGACGAGGCGAAGCGCGCCGCGCCGCGCTTCGGCGAGGATTTCGGCTTCGAGGCGCTTGCCCTCCACGCCGATCTCCTTGAAGCCCGCGGAGATTACGACGGCTCCGCCGATTCACGCAGCCACACATTCACGGATGACGCCGGGCACGGTGACCGCCGGGGTGACGATCACCGCGAGATCGGCCTTGACGGGCAGGGCGGCGAGGGACTTGTACGCGGGAATCCCCAGCACCTGCGCGCGGTTGGGATTGACCGGATAAATTGCACCAGGAAAATCCCTGCGCAGGTTTTCGAGAACGGTGCGGCCCACGCTGCCTTCGCGATCGGTGGCGCCGACGAGGGCGACGGTCTTGGGCCGGAAGATGGCATCGAGAGGATGACGCTCCCAGTGAAAGACGTCGAAGGAGGGATCAGGCGAATAGATTTTCGTTTCGCTCATCGCAGGTCAATTGTCGGGTGGCGCTGCAACTCGTGCCATGAATAGCCCAAGACATTCTATCGCGGAGGGCAACCGAACGCGGCAAACACAATTATGAAGCAACAGAGGCGCGGGTGACCGCCAATCGCAATCGCAGCTCAAAGTTAAGGTTTCTTGTCCTCGGGCGGCGTCGCCGTGGCCTTCTCAGTCTTGTCAGCCACTTTTTCCGGACTGGAATCGCTTTTTGGAACAGGAGTCGCGGCTGCCGGGGTCGGCGCCTGGGTGTGCTGCTCCAGCTTGCGCAAGTAGGCGGGGCGCGAGTGATCGTAGTGGTCGGCGGGGACTTTGCCGGTGATCCAGGCCAGGTCCATGGGATAGACGTCGGGATCAAAGATGACCATGTAGAAGTGCCAGACGAGAATCGAGAAGGTGGCGAGGATGGCCTCGTAATAGTGGACGGCGGTCGCGGCGTCGGAAATCCACTTGGGGAAATGATTCAAAGTAAAGTTATTGAACCACAGCAGGAATCCGGTCAGCGTCATTAATACGGTGCCCCACAGGAAGGCCCAATACTCCATCTTCTCCGCGTAATTGAATTTGCCAAAGTGCGGCGGCTGGGTCGTGAGGCCAAGGTTGTAACGGAAAACGTCAAGCAATTGGCCGAGGTCGCCGAATTTCGGCAGCATGTACTTGACGAAGGTGCGGTCACGAGAGCTGAAGGCCAGGTGAATGATGTGATAGAGAGTGGATGCGATAAGGACAATGGCGGCGGCACGGTGCACGGTTCCGCGGAAGGCAAAGCGCGATTCCAGCAGGAGCAAGGGACGCGCCCACCACGAATCCGGATATTTTAGGGCGAAGCCGGTGAAGACCAGCGTCGGAAAACTCAAGACCACGCCCCAGTGGGCGATGCGGAAGTTCAGGCCCATGCGCACGACAAATTGGCGGCCCTCGCCCCGCGGACGCCGGTGCGTGAGTTTGGAGAGAAAATCCGTCAAGTTGTGCAGGAACATGAATCCGAGAGTGAGGGGGATGAGGATCCAATAAATCCAGCGGATCCACTTCACCACCGGATGGGCTGGGCCGCTGCCGGTGCGGACATGGACCGGCCCGATGGCAAAGTGCTCACCTGCTCCGGGATGGCAAGCGCCGCATGTTTTTGCAAGATTCGCGAGGTGGACGGTGGAACGAGGATCGCTCGATCTATAAATATTGTGGATGCCGTGGCAACTGGCGCAGTTGGCAACGGTTTGGGAACCGCCACGCAAAGCCAGGCCGTGGTAGCTGTCGGCATAGGAGGGCACGCGGTCCGCGGGGAGGTTGTAACGCAATTCCAATCGCTCATCGCCATGGCAGCGCCCGCAGGTGACGCTGGAAACGCGCGAGGCGTTGACGAGCGATGCGGCATCCTTTGGCGCGAGGATCAAATGCTCTCCGTGGCAATCCGTGCAAACGGGAGAATCCACTACGCCGGCCTGCATGGCCTGGCCGTGAATGCTGGTCAGATAAGTTTTCTGAATTTCTCCGTGACACTGGCCGCACGTGGCCACCACATTCCAGTGATTGATTTTGGAGCGCTGGTCCCGCGAGGGGTAAATGGCGTGGCTGGAGTGGCAATCGGAACACGATGCCGCGGAATTATTTCCGCCAGCGACGGCGCGGCCATGGACGCTCTGGCGATAGAGTTCCACGGGATGCGCGATAGGCACGTTGTGCCGTGACAGAAATTCCGGACTGGAATGGCATGTTGCGCAGGTATTTGGAAGATTCTTCTTGGCCACCGGAGATGCCGCGTCCGAGGAAGAAATAATCTTATGCACCTCACCGTGGCACGAAAAACAGTTCGGGGCATCGCGGTCGCCGTTCTTCGCGATTCTTCCGTGAATGCTGGCTGCGAACTCCTGCACTTGATCCGCATGGCATTCAGCGCATTTGGTCGGCGCGAGCTGCGCCGCCGCTGTCACTTCATGAGGGCTGCCGTGACACATCTGGCAGGCTTGTTCGCCCAAGGCGGCGTGAATGCTATTGGGTAGATTGGACGATTCCTCCGTATGGCAGGTGGCACATTCCACTTTGGAGATCTTCGCCGGGTGCGGGAAATCCTTGATGGAGGTGTGGCAATCCTTGCAATTTAGGATCGCATGGAGGCTCGCGGCGTGTTTCACGGGATTGACATAAACGCTCTTCCCAGCGCCGGACTTCAAATCCTGCTGGCCGTGGCAGGTGACGCAGGCATTATCAGGATTGGAGTTTCGAGCAGGACTGCCCTGTTGTGCGGATGTTGCGTTTGCAGCTCCCAACACAAACAGGATCATCAAGAAGGCCTGACCCGCCCATGGGACGTTCCAAACCTCGCGTCCCACCGCTTGTTTGCGCATACCTAAACTCCGCTTGATCCTTCTACTTGATGCCGAGGTCGGTCAGAATCTTCGGGTTTGCTTCGTCCATGGCCAGAAGCGTGTGGCAAGCGTTGCAATCGTTGGTGATGGTTTGTCCATCGGCGCTGGTGTGGTTGCCATCGTGGCAGCGGAAGCAACCAATGAATTCCATGTGGCCGAGATTGTTGGGGTGCACTCCCCAGGTCACACGCATGGCGGGGAAGATGTTGCGCAAGTAGATGGCGGCCACTTGCTCCGCGGATTGCTGCACCGCGGCGCGCTTGTTCTGGTAAATCTCGGGATAGCTGGCGCGATAGAAATCATTGATGGAGGAAATGATGCGTTGCTTGCCCGTGTCTCTATCCGAGTATTCGACCTTGAGGACTTCGACGGCCTTTTTCTTGATGAAGGGCAGCCCGGCGTCGATGCGCCCCTGGTTTATCACCTTGTCCACAGCGCTTTCCGGCATTTCAAATGCGTGCGTGGGGCGGTTGTGGCAATCCACGCAATCCATTTCGCGATGCTCCCCGGCATCGAGCTGCGCCTTGGTGGCCTTGTTTTCGCTGGAAACGAACTCGATGACCTTGCCGGCGTCATCGGTGTAATAAACCACGGGGATGACCTGGCGTCCCGGGTCCGTGGAGGTGTACCGGATGCGCGAGCCTGCGTCGAGGTGCCGCCCGTGAATTCCCACTGCGCCCTGCCAGTTGTGCCCACCCACCTTGACGAGGAGGACCGTTGTTAGCGGCGAATTCTTTTCGTCGTCCTGATACTTGGTGCGGACTTCAAATTTGTCGCCCGTGAATCGCTCGGGCCAGTGGCATTGTTCGCAGGTCTCCCGCGCGGGACGAAGGTACTTGACGGGAGAGGGAATGGGAGTCGAATAAGTGTGAAAAGTCACGGCGAAGACCTGCCGCGCGCCGGAGAGCTTGGAGTGGACGAACCACGAGGCTCCGGGCCCGATGTGACATTCCACACAATTCACGCGGGAATGGGGAGAGTTTTGATAGGCGACATACTCCGGCTCCATGACGGTGTGGCAGGTTTGCCCGCAAAACTGCGTGGAGTCCATATAGCTGACGCCCTGGTAGGAGGCGGTGCCGATGATCCCGAGGTTTGCGAGGGTGGCAACGGTAACCAACCAGAAGCCGTGGCGCACAATGGGGACACTGAAGTCGATGGCCGGATATTCCGCCGGAAGAGTTCCTCGTCCGCGCAGTTTCCTTCGACGCAGCAACATCCCGGCGGGAACCAAAAAGAGCCCGAGCATGAAGATGCCGGGGAGAATCAGGAAAATCAGGATGCCAATGTAGGGGTGAGGCGGGCCGGGAAGGAAGACATCGTAAAACCAGAACGCAATCATCGTGAGCGCGGAGCTGGTGGTCAGCACCGCGCCCGTCAATGAAATTGGGTTTTGACCGAGGTAATACGTTGGCCGGGCAAAATCCCGAATACGTTCGCGAAGGCTCATGGAGTAGGGGTCAGCCCCTCGTCTTCCCCAGCGTCCGGGCAAGAACCACGTCACACCGCGGCCCGTTTGAACGGCAACAGCCGGGCCGCAGTGGCGCTAAGTGTGCGTCAAAGGACGGCGATGGCGCCCGCGCTACTTTCCCTTACACAGAGAGTGAATATAAGCCATGACCTGCTTGGCTTCATCCTCAGTGATTTTCTGCGGGGGCATCTTGTTCTTGCCCTTCAAAATCAATGCGATCATCTCCGCGTCGGTTT